>CAYMRW010000503.1:767-1939 GCA_964392825.1 uncultured Rhodobacterales bacterium | reverse complement strand
CCCACGGTCTCGACCGCCGAGACGAAGGCCATGAGGCAGAAGCCGATGATCGCCGCCAGGCTGAAGCTCACGCCGTAGCGGAACGGCTCGGGCGGCGCGAAGTAGGCGGCGTCGGCCCAGCTGCCGGCGACCGCGCCGAAGGTCAGGATGCCGCTGAAGAGGGCGAAGACGTAGCCCGCGATCAGGCCGATCAGTACCGCCGAGACCGACCACATGCCGGTGGCGAAGAACTTGAGCCCGAGCGTCACCACGATGACGACGAGCGCCGCCGACCAGTTCAGGAGGCTGCCGTATTCGGGCGTGCCGATCGCGGGCACGCCGCCGGCGGCGTACTGGATGCCGACGCGCACGAGGGCGAGGCCGATCAGCGTCACCACGAGCCCGGTGACGAGCGGCGGCAGCGCAAAGCGGATGCGTCCAATGAAGAGACCGAGGCAGGCGTGGAAGAGGCCGCCGACGAGGATGCCGCCGAAGAGCGCCGGCAGCGCCGCCACCCCCTGGCCCGCGACGAGCGGGATCATGATGGGGATGAAGGCGAAGCTCGTCCCCTGCACGATCGGCAACCGCGCGCCCACCGGCCCGAACCCGATCGTCTGGAACAGCGTCGCGATGCCGGCGAACAGCATCGACATCTGGATCAGGTAGAGAAGCTCGGGAAAGTCGGGCGAGTTCGAGCCGAAACCGAAGCCTGCGGCGCCGGCGATGATGATCGCCGGGGTGACGTTCGAGATGAACATGGCGAGCACGTGCTGGATGCCGAGCGGGATCGCCTTGACGAGCGGCGGGGTGTAGTTCGGATCGCGAAGCTGATCCGGCGTTCCGATGGACGCGACCATGTGCGGTTCTCCTCTCGCGGACGTGCGACCCTTGTTGCGCAGGGTCCTGCCGCCGGACAGGCTGAGGAGCGGGGGGGCGGCTGTCTACAACCGCTGCGCTGAAACATCTGCTTGCGAAATGCGCGCAATGCCGTCCCGGGACGCGCTGCCGCGACGCGGGCGGTGCCGGTTGCCGCGGCCCGGCGGGCGGCGTAGACCGCGGCGCCATGGCGCCCGGCATGGACGAGATCAAGGCGCGGCTCGCGGGCTGCAGCCTCTGCGCCGAGCGGTTCGCGGCGACGGCGACCGGGCACGCACCGCGGCCCATCGTCTGGTTCAACGCGCGGGCGCGGATCC
>CAYMRW010000503.1:0-757 GCA_964392825.1 uncultured Rhodobacterales bacterium | reverse complement strand
GCCTGCGCGTGCACGAGGCGCAGAAGCCGTTCTGGGACGCGTCGGGGCGGCGCCTGCGCGACTGGCTGGGTCTCGACGAGGCGACGTTCTACGACCGTGATCGGGTGGCGATCGTGCCGATGGCGTTCTGCTTTCCCGGCTACGACGCCTCGGGATCGGACCTGCCGCCGCCACGGGTCTGCGCCGGGACCTGGCGCACCGAGATCCTTTCGCGTCTCGCGGGGCTGCGCCTGACCCTGCTGATCGGCGGCTATGCGCAGAAATGGCATCTCGGCGCCGCCGCCCGGCGCGGGGTCACGGCCACCGTGGCCGACTGGCGCGCGCACCCGCCCGATGTCCTTGCCCTGCCGCATCCGTCGTGGCGCAATGTCGGCTGGATGAAGCGCAACCCGTGGTTCGAGGCCGAGCTTCTGCCGGTCGCGCGCGCGCGTGTGGCGGCGGCGCTCGCATGACGCCGATCGACACTGCGCACACGGCGGCGGAGAGCGCGGGCTCGGAGGCCGCGCGCCGCGCCTGGTGGGGCGTCATCGCCGCGGCCGAGCTGCATGTCTGGCTGACGGAAGAGCCGCGCGGACGCGACCTGTCGCCCCGGTCGTTCGAGATCGACGGTACCCGCTACGCCCTCGCCTTCGACACCGAGGATCGACTTGCCGACTTCGCGGGGGGCGTCGCCGCGCATGCGACGCTGCGCGGCCGGCGGCTGGCGGCGCTGCTGGCGCAGGCGGGGCTCGGGCTCGGGCTGAACTTCGGCGCGGTG
>CAYMRW010000502.1:0-1965 GCA_964392825.1 uncultured Rhodobacterales bacterium | reverse complement strand
GCGCCCAACAACGCCATCGTCGTCGTGGCGGGCGACGTCGACCCCGAGGCGGTCCGCGCGCTGGCCGAAGAGCATTACGGCGCGCTCGAGCCCAATCCGGACCTGCTGCCGCGGCTGCGCCCGCAGGAACCGCCGCAGCTCGCCGAACGCCGGATGACGTTCGAGGATCCGCGGGTGGCGCAGCCCTACGTCGTGCGCTCCTACCTCGTGCCGGAGCGCGACCCGGGCGCGCAGCAGGACGCGGCGGCGCTGGCGATGCTGGCGGAGGTGCTGGGCGGCAATCCCGCGACCTCGTATCTGGGGCAACGGCTGCAGTTCGACGAGAACGTGGCGTTGTTCACCACCGCCTTCTATTCCGGTCTCTCGGTCGACGACGGAACGTTCGGCCTCGTGATCGTGCCGGCGCCCGGGGTCGGGCTCGAGGAGGCCGAGGCGGCGCTCGACGCGGCACTGGCCGAGTTCCTCGAAGAGGGCATCGACCCGGCGCAGTTCGAGCGCATCCGGATGCAGATCCGCGCAGACGACATCTATTCGCTCGACGACGTCTCGTCGCTCGCAAGGCGCTACGGCGAGGCCCTGACCGTGGGTCTGACGGTCGAGGACGTCGACGCATGGCCCGGGATCCTGCAGTCGGTGACGGAGGCGGAGGTTCTCGACGCGGCGCGAACCCTCCTCGACCGGCGGGGCGCAGTCACGGGCTACCTGACGGCGCCCGAGGGTGCCGCGGCCGAGGCCGCGACGGCCCCGGCGGACCCGCCCGCGGCAGCAGAGCCGGCGGCGCAGGAGGTGACCCAATGATCCGCCCGGAACTCTTTCGCGCCGGTTCGATGCTCGGCGCGTTCGCCTTCGCTGCTTTGGTCATGGCGCAGCCCCTGCACGCGGCCGTCGAGATCGAGGAGGTGACGTCGCCCGGCGGCATCGAGGCTTGGCTGGTCGAGGAGCCCTCGATCCCGTTCGTGGCGCTCGAGATCCGGTTTCAGGGCGGCGCCTCGCTCGACGCCGAGGGCAAGCGGGGCGCGATCAACCTCATGACGGGCCTTCTGGAGGAAGGGGCGGGTGATCTCGATGCACGCGGCTTCGCGGCGGCGACGGAGGATCTGGCGGCGCGCTTCGCCTTCGACGTGGGCGACGACGCGCTGTCGATCTCGGCCGAGATGCTGTCCGAGAACCGCGACGACGCCGTCGCGCTCCTTCGCGACGTTCTGATCGAGCCGCGCTTCGACGAGGATGCGATCGAGCGCGTGCGGGCGCAGGTGCTGTCGGGCATTGCGTCCGCGCGAACCGATCCCGGCGAGATCGCGACCGAGACGTTTTCCGAGATGGCTTACGGCGGCCATCCCTACGCCACCTCGATCGAGGGGACGGCGGATTCGGTGGCGGCGCTGACGCGCGAGGACCTCGTCGAGGCCCACGAGCGCACGGTCGCCCTCGATCGCCTGTTCGTGGCGGCGGTCGGCGACATCACGCCCGAGGAGCTGGGCGCGCTTCTCGACACGCTGTTCGAAGGGGTGCCGGGCGAAGGAGCGCCCATGCCCGAGGCGGCGGAGGTGTTGCTTGCGGGCGGCGTCGAGGTGGTGCCGTTCGACACGCCGCAATCGGTGGCGCGCTTCGGCCATCCCGGCATCCCCCGCGACGATCCGGACTTCTTCCCGGCGTTCGTGGTCAGCCAGGTGTTCGGGGATCCGGGCTTCGGCTCGCGCCTGACCGAGGAAGTCCGGGTGAAGCGCGGTCTGACATACGGTATCGGCACCTATCTCGCCAACCGCGATCACGCCGATCTCGTCGCCGGATACGTCGCCACGCAGAACGACCGCATGGGCGAGACGCTGCAGGTCGTGCGCGACGAATGGGCGCGTATCGCGGCGGACGGCATCACCGCGGAGGAACTGGAAGCGGCCAAGACATATCTGACCGGCGCCTACCCGCTGCGGTTCGACGGCAACGCGCCCATCGCGCGGATCCTCG
>CAYMRW010000501.1:0-1967 GCA_964392825.1 uncultured Rhodobacterales bacterium | reverse complement strand
CAGTCCGACTGGCAGTTCCACGCCTACAACGGCTCGTCGGACTACGAGGGCGACGCCTTCGAGAACCTGCGCGCCGTCTTCTCGGTCCACCCCGAGCCCTTCACCGTCGTCGCCCGCGCCGACAGCGGCATCGAGACGTTCGACGACCTCTTCGGCAAGCGCGTCAACGTCGGCAACCCGGGCTCGGGTCAGCGCGCCACGATGGAGGTGGTGCTCGAGTCGATGGGCAAGTCGATGGACGACTTCGCTCTCGCGTCCGAGCTGAAGCCCGCCGAGCAGTCCGCGGCGCTGGGCGACAACAAGGTCGACGCCATCATCTACACCGTCGGCCACCCCAACGGCTCGATCCAGGAGGCTACGTCGACGGTCGATGCCAAGCTGATCAACACCAACAACGACGCCATCAAGACGCTGGTTGACGAGAACCCGTACTACTCGAACGCGACGATCCCGGGCGGCATGTATGCCGGCACCGACGAGGACGTCGAGACCTTCGGCGTCCGCGCCACGTTCGTAACCTCGGCCGACGTGCCCGACGACGTGGTCTACGAGACGGTCAAGGCGGTGTTCGACAACTTCGACCGCTTCAAGGGCCTGCACCCGGCCTTCGAGAACCTGACGCCCGAGGAGATGGTGACCGAGGGGCTCTCGGCGCCGCTGCATCCGGGCGCCGAGAAGTACTATCAGGAGCAAGGCTGGCTACCGGCCAGCTGATACCAGACGCCGAAGCCGGCCCCCGGGGGGCCGGCTTCTTTCTTTCTGCCCGCAGCCGCAGGAGACCCCCATGACCGACGAGAAGCACCAGCTCGAAGCCGCCGAGGTCGAGAACCTCGCGGCGGGGCATGGCGGGATGGACCAGAAAGATCTCGACGACCTCATCGCCTCGTCCGACACCGGGGCGCGGACGCCGGCCGACTGGACCGGCAAGCTGATCCTCGGCGTCGCGCTCTCCTGGTCGCTCTTCCAGCTGTGGATCGCCTCGCCGCTGCCCTTCATGCTGGGCTGGGGCGTCTTCAACGACACCGAGGCGCGGTCCTTCCACCTCGCCTTCGCCATCTTCCTCGCCTTCGCCGCCTATCCGGCCGCGCGCACCAAGGTCGAACTCGTCCTCGGCGTCGGCGTCCCGATCCTGCTGACGCTCCTATTCATCTACGGCGCCAAGGACGACACCTCGATCTGGTGGATCCCGGTGATCGGCGCGGGCGTGGTCGCCGCGGTTATCGCGGGCTCGCCGCACGAACGGATCCCGTTCTGGGAATGGGGGCTCGGCATCGCCGGCGCCATCGCCTCGCTCTACATCTACTTCGCCTACGACGGCATCGCCCAACGCGTCGGCGCCCCGATCCTGCAGGACTTCGTCATCGCCGTGATCGGCCTCATGGTACTGCTCGAGGCGACGCGACGGGCGCTCGGGCCCGCGCTGATGGTCGTGGCGACGGTGTTTCTCACCTACACCTTCCTCGGGCCGCTGATGCCTTCGATCATCGCGCACAAGGGCAACTCGCTCTCCGAGGTGGTGAACCACCAGTGGATCACGACCGAGGGCGTCTTCGGCATCGCGCTCGGCGTCTCGACCTCGTTCGTGTTCCTGTTCGTGCTGTTCGGCTCGCTCTTGGACAAGGCCGGGGCCGGCAACTACTTCATCCAGGTCGCCTTCAGCCTCATGGGCCACATGCGTGGCGGGCCGGCCAAGGCGGCGGTCGTCTCCTCGGCGATGACCGGCCTGATCTCGGGCTCGTCGATCGCCAACGTCGTCACCACCGGCACCTTCACCATCCCGCTGATGAAGCGCGTGGGCTTCTCGTCCGAGAAGGCGGGCGCGGTCGAGGTCGCGTCATCGGTCAACGGCCAGATCATGCCGCCGGTGATGGGCGCCGCGGCGTTCCTGATGGTCGAGTACGTGGGCATCCCCTACTTCGACGTCGTCAAGCACGCCTTCCTGCCCGCCGTCATCAGCTACATCGCGC
>CAYMRW010000500.1:0-1969 GCA_964392825.1 uncultured Rhodobacterales bacterium | reverse complement strand
GACCAGGGCCGTCGAGGCGAGAAGAACCTTTTTCATTTGGTTTTCCCTCATTCTTACAGATGCACCCCAATCCGGGGAAAACCGAATTGGATGCCCTCCTATGCGCGGCCCGGACGGCTCCAAGCAAGCGGACCCGGCCAGCCCGGCAGGCGAAGGTGCAACGCTGGTGCACCAAAGTCACAGACGCTTCTGGCGGGGAAATGGCTTGTCGCCGAAACGGCCCGCCGCTAGTCACATTGTGCCCATGGGACAGGGAAACGACCCCGCATGAGACCTCACGTGCGATCGCTGACCATCGCCCTCGCCGTCCTCGGCATCGCCGGGTGCGCGGCGGGTCCGCGGTCGGAGGCCGATGCGCTGCCGCCCCCGCCGCAGCAGCGCGAGACGATCTGGGACCTCTTCGGCGGCGGCGGCGACACCAACGTCACGGTCGCGGTCAACCGCTACCTCTGGAACGCCTCGCTCGACGTGCTCGACTTCATGCCGGTGGAATCGGCCGATCCGTTCTCGGGCATCATCGTCTTCGGCTATGGCACGCCGCCCGGATCGGGTCGCGCCTACCGCGCCACGGTGTTCGTGCGCGACCCGGCGCTCGACGCGCGTTCGCTCAGCGTCGCCATCCAGACCCGCGGCGGGGCCGCCAGTCTGCCGACCCAGCGCGCGGTGGAGGACGCCATCCTCACCCGCGCCCGGCAGCTTCGCCTCCAGGATGCCCGCCTATAGACCTTTGCCGGGGGGCTGACTAAGCCTGTCGGCGCCGCCGTCAGGAGTTGCGCCGAGACATGTCCCGCTACGACCCCGCCTCGATCGAGCCCAGATGGCAGGCCGCGTGGGACGACGCCGACCTCTTCGCGGCGCGCCACGATCCGGACCGGCCGAAGTACTACGTGCTCGAGATGTTCCCGTATCCGTCGGGGTGCATCCATATCGGCCACACCCGAAACTACGTGATGGGCGACGTGGTGGCGCGCTACAAGCGCGCGACCGGACACAACGTCCTGCACCCGATGGGCTTCGACGCCTTCGGCATGCCCGCCGAGAACGCCGCGATCGAAAGGGGCGTGCACCCGGCCGACTGGACCTACGCCAACATCGAGACGATGCGCACCCAGATGCGCCCCTTGGGCCTGTCGCTCGACTGGAGCCGCAGTTTCGCCACCTGCGACCCCGAGTACTACGGCCAGCAGCAGGCGCTGTTCCTAGACATGCTGGAGGCGGGGCTGATCTACCGCCGCGCCGCCATGGTGAACTGGGACCCCGTCGACCAGACCGTGCTGGCCAACGAGCAGGTGATCGACGGCTGCGGCTGGCGCTCGGGCGCGCCGGTCGAACGGCGCGAGCTCACCCAGTGGTTCTTCCGCATCAGCGACTACGCCGAGGAACTGCTCGCGGCGATCGACGGGCTCGACGCCTGGCCGGACAAGGTCAAGACGATGCAGCGGAACTGGATCGGGCGCAGCCGCGGCCTCCAGCTCGCCTTCGGCCTCGTCGAACCGGTCGAGGACCACGATCGCATCGAGGTGTTCACGACCCGGCCCGATACGCTCCGCGGCGCGTCGTTCGTCGCCGTCGCTGCCGACCATCCCCTGGCCCGCGCGCTCGAATCCGCCGATCCCGAAGTCGCCGCGTTCTGCGCCGAATGCCGTCGATCGGGGACCTCGGAGGCGGCGCTCGAGACGGCGGAGAAGCTTGGCCACGACACCGGTCTCCGCGTCCGCTACCCGCTCGACACCGCCGTCGAGCTGCCGGTCCTGATCGCCAATTTCGTGCTGATGGATTACGGCACCGGCGCCATCTTCGGCGTCCCGGCACACGACCAGCGCGACCTCGACTTCGCCCGCAAGTACGACCTGCCGGTGATCGCAACCTTCGAGGCGGCAGACGACCCCCGCCCGGTCGAGCGCGAGGCCTTCGTGCCGCCGAAGGAGCAGACCGTTCGCTACACCCGCGCCGTCGCGGGCCCCGAGCT
>CAYMRW010000499.1:508-1988 GCA_964392825.1 uncultured Rhodobacterales bacterium | reverse complement strand
GTCGACGGCGCCGACATGATGATGATGAACGAGACCGGGATTCCCGTCTCGCGCTGGATCGACGGCGTACTGGAGGAGGCCGAGAACCTCGACCAGCCCGACAACACGCGGGCCATGGTGCTTTGGGGGCATGCGCCGAACAGCCAGACGCGCATGGTCGAGATGAAGGAGGCGATGGAGAAGCTCGACCTGATGGTCGTGATCGATCCGTTCCCGACGGTCTCGGCGATCCTGCAGGACCGCACCGACGGGGTGTACCTTCTGCCGGCCTCGACCCAGTTCGAGACCTATGGCTCGGTGACGGCGTCGAACCGCTCGCTGCAATGGCGCGAGAAGGTCGTGGAGCCGCTGTTCGAGAGCCTGCCGGACCACACCATCATCAAGCTCTTCGCCGACAAGTTCGGCTTCTCCGACCGCATGTTCCGCAACATCGAGGTCAACGGCGATGAGCCGCTGGTCGAGGACCTCACCCGCGAGTTCAACCGGGGCATGTGGACCATCGGCTATACCGGCCAGAGCCCCGAGCGGATGCGGCTGCACATGCAGAACCAGCAGACGTTCGATCGGACGACCCTGCGCGCCAACGGCGGTCCTGCGAACGGGGACTACTACGGGTTGCCGTGGCCATGCTGGGGCACGCCGGAGATGAACCATCCGGGCAGCGCCAACCTCTACGACACGTCGCTGGCGGTGGCGGACGGCGGCATGGGGTTCCGTGCGCGCTTCGGGGTGGAACGGGACGGCGACAACCTTCTCGCCGAGGGGTCGTGGCCGGTCGGGTCCGAGATCGAGGACGGCTATCCCGAATTCACCATGGCGATGCTGCAGGAGCTCGGCTGGGACGAGGACCTCTCCCCCTACGAGCGGCGCATGATCGAGTACATCGCGGGCTATCTCGAGGCGCGGCCCGAGACTGACACCGAGGTCGGCGAGCAGTCGCAGACGGGCCCCTATCCGTCCGACTTCGTCGACGCGATCGGCGAGATCAACTGGAAGACCGACCTCTCGGGCGGCATCCAGCGCGTCGCGATCGCGCACGGCTGCGCCCCCTACGGCAACGCCAAGGCGCGGGCCGTGGTGTGGACCTTCCCGGACCCGGTGCCGCTGCATCGCGAGCCGCTCTACTCGAACCGGCGCGATCTGGTGGCGAAGTACCCGACCTACGAGGACAAGAAGTTCTGGCGGGTGCCGACGCTCTACGCCTCGATCCAGCAGAACGACTTCAGCCAGGATTACCCGATCATCCTGACCTCGGGGCGCCTGGTGGAGTACGAGGGCGGCGGCGACGAGACTCGGTCGAACCCGTGGCTTGCCGAGCTGCAGCAGGAGATGTTCGTCGAGGTCAATCCGCGCGACGCCAACGACCTCGGCCTGCGGGACGGGGCGCAGGTCTGGGTCGAGGGGCCGGAGGGCGGCAAGGTCCTGGTCGCGGCCATGGTGACGGAACGCGTGGCGCCCGGGGTCGCCTTCATGCCCTTCC
>CAYMRW010000499.1:0-395 GCA_964392825.1 uncultured Rhodobacterales bacterium | reverse complement strand
CGTAAGGGAGGAATGAGAGATGGCTAAAGCGAAGTTCCTCTGCGACGCCGAGCGCTGCATCGAGTGCAACGCCTGCGTCACCGCGTGCAAGAACGAGCACGAGGTGCCCTGGGGCATCAACCGCCGCAAGGTCGTCACGATCAACGACGGCGACCCGGGCGAGCGGTCGATCTCGGTCGCCTGCATGCACTGCTCGGACGCGCCCTGCATGGCCGTCTGCCCGACCGACTGCTTCTACCAGACGGCGGACGGCATCGTGCTCCATTCCAAGGACCTGTGCATCGGCTGCGGCTACTGCTTCTACGCCTGCCCGTTCGGCGCGCCGCAGTTCCCCGCCGCCGGCAACTTCGGGTCGCGCGGCAAGATGGACAAGTGCACCTTCTGCGCCGGCGGCC
>CAYMRW010000498.1:0-1990 GCA_964392825.1 uncultured Rhodobacterales bacterium | reverse complement strand
GGCCAGCGCCTCGGCGGCGGCCCCGCCTACTGCGCGCCGGACCACCCGGTGCAGCAGGCCGTCCTCGCGGCGCTCGAGGACGCGACGGGGGTCGCCTCGCCCGGTCACGCCACCGACGGCTGCTCTGCCCCGAACTTCGCGACGACGCTCCGCGGGCTCGCCACGGCGATGGCGCGCTTCGCCGCGGCACCGGGACGCTCCGGCGCGCGCGACCGCTCCATGGCCCGGATCGTCGCGGCGATGCGCGCCCATCCCGACCTCGTCGCCGGCGAGGGGCGCGCCTGCACCGAGCTCATGCGCGCCATGGACGGGACCGTGCTCAAGACCGGGGCGGAGGGGGTGTTCGTCGCGATCCTGCCCGCGCCACGGCTGGGCGTCGCCCTCAAGATCGCCGACGGCGCGACGCGCGCGTCCGAGGCCGCCATCGCCGCCATCCTCGTCCTCATGGGGGCGCTCGACCCCGGCCATCCGGCCGCCCGCCGCCGCCTCCGCGCGCCGATCCTCACCCGCCGCGGCGCTCCCGCGGCCGAGGTCCGTCCGGCGCCCGAACTGACCGCCGGCGCCTGAGCCGGCGACGGCCGCCCGCCGCCCGCTCCGAAACGTCGACGCCCGGGCCGGTCGGTCCGGCCCGGGCGCGAGGATCCGGGCGTGGGTTACTGGTAGTAGCCCACGGCGCAGACCTGATCGGCGACCTTGGTCACGTAGGACGATTTCTGTGACGGCTCCTCCTCGCCGGGGCGCGGCCACATGTAGTCTACCTGCTGCATCTCTCCCTCGGCCGCCGCCGAGTAGAGCTTCTCGCCCAGCGGTTCGCCCGCCTTGTCCTCGAGGTCGCGCATGCTGGTGCCGACGAGCTGATCGTTGGCGCCATGGGCGGTGAAGTTCCCCGCCTCGTCGCCGCAGAAGACGTAGAGGTCCTTGTCCTTGAACGGCGCTTCGCCGGCGGTGAAGCTCGCCAGCGCGGTGTCCGTGTCGGATTCGACCGCCGCGACCGCCTCCTGCAGCATCGCCTGCGCCTCCTCCGGCGTTCCGTACTCCTGGTCCTGCGCCAGGGCCGCGCCGGCCCCGAGCGTCGCGGCCAGGGCCGCCCCCACCATGAACGAACGCATCGCATCTCCTCCCGATTGATTGCGCGAGGATCGGGATACCGCCCATCGAAACGGGCGTCCAGCGGGCTCCGCGCTCCTGCGGGAGACGGCACTCAGGCCTCGCGGAACCCGTCCCGCGCGTGGCCCTGCAAGTAGAGAAGCGCGGTCAGGTCGCCGTGATTGACCACATGCGGCGCCGCCGCCTGCACCGCGGGCTTGGCGTGCAGCGCGACGCCGGTCCCGGCCCGTGCCAGCATGCCGAGGTCGTTGGCCCCGTCCCCCACGGCGATCGCGACGCCGGGGCCGCCCAGCGCCGCCGCCTCGGCCTCGAGCGTCGCCACCTTGGCGTCGCGCCCGAGGATCGGCGCGCGCACGCTGCCGGTCAGCCGGCCGTCCTCGACCTCGAAGACGTTAGCCCGCGCCACGTCGAAGCCCTGCCGTGCCGCGACGGCGTCGGCGAACGCCGTGAACCCGCCCGAGACCAGAACGGTACGCCCGCCGAGGGCCGCCATCGTCGCGACGAGCGTGCGCGCGCCCGGCGCGTCGGTGATGCGCTCGGCCAGCACCCGGCCGATCACCGCGGCATCGAGCCCCGCGAGGAGCGCCACCCGTTCCTGCAGGGCCCCCGCGAAATCGAGCTCGCCGTTCATCGCCCGCGCCGTGATCTCGGCGACCCGGGGGCCGACGCCCGCCATCGCCGCCAGTTCGTCGATGCATTCCTGCCCGATCATGGTCGAATCCATGTCGGCGACGAGCAGCCGCTTGCGGCGCCCCGCCGCCGGCTGGATCACCAGGTCGACGCCGAAACCGTCGAGCTCGGCGCGCAGCTCGCTCGCGTTCGCGGGCGGCGCGGGCAGGGCGAACTCCGCCGCCTCGTCGGGCGCGAGCCAGAGCGCGTCGCC
>CAYMRW010000497.1:1474-1994 GCA_964392825.1 uncultured Rhodobacterales bacterium | reverse complement strand
GAGGCGAGGAGCGCGCGGAGCCCGTCGATCGGGTCGATCTCGGGCACCGGACCGAACGGCGGCGGCGGCGGCGGACGGGTCGAAGGCCGATCGTACTCGGGGGCCGCCCCGGAGAGTGCGGCGAGGGGCAGGTCGGCGCGGGTTTCGTTGCCGTGCAGGATCAAAAAGCGGTCCTCGGCAATGGTCTCGCCGACGACGGCGAAGTCGAGATCCCACTTGTCGAAGATGCCGCGGGCCGTGACCTCCATCTCGGGCCGGAGAACCATCAGCATCCGTTCCTGGCTCTCCGAGAGCATCATCTCGTAGGCGGTCATGCCGGTCTCGCGCACGGGAACGCGGTCGAGGTCGAGGCGGATGCCCAAGGACCCCTTGTCGCCCATCTCGACGGCCGAACAGGTGAGGCCCGCGGCCCCCATGTCCTGGATCGAGATGACCGCGCCCGAGGCCATGAGTTCGAGGCAGGCCTCGAGCAGGCGCTTTTCGGTGAACGGGTCGCCGACCTGCACGGTCGGGCGCTTTT
>CAYMRW010000497.1:0-1374 GCA_964392825.1 uncultured Rhodobacterales bacterium | reverse complement strand
CGATCCCTGCGGCGAAGGCGTTGACGAGGCAGTTGCCGTCGTAGGCCCGGTGGAACCGCACCTCCCCGCCGATCGTCGGGACGCCGAAGGCGTTGCCGTAACCGCCGATCCCCTCGACCACGCCCCGGACGAGCCGCCGCGTCTTCGGATGCTCGGGTCGGCCGAAGGAGAGCGCGTTCATCGCGGCAATGGGGCGGGCGCCCATGGTGAAGACGTCGCGCAGGATCCCCCCCATCCCGGTCGCGGCGCCCTGGTAGGGCTCGATATAGGAAGGATGGTTGTGGCTCTCCATTTTGAAGACCACGGCCTGACCGTCGCCGATGTCGACGACGCCTGCGTTCTCGCCCGGGCCGCAGATGACCTGCGGTCCCTCGGTCGGCAGCGTGCGCAGCCATTTCTTCGACGACTTGTAGGAGCAGTGCTCGTTCCACATCGCCGAAAAGATGCCGAGCTCGGTCAGCGTCGGCGGCCGGCGCAGGAGGTCGAGGATGCGGTCGTACTCCTGCGGCGCCAGGCCATGCGCCTCGACGAGGGCTGGGGTGATCTCGGGCTCGTCCATTGCCTTTGCGGGTTACGCGAGACGGCGCGGCGGGCCAAGCATTCGCGTGGGGGGCTGGGCCTGCTTCCAGTTGGTGCCAAAAAAAAGGCCGAGCGACATGCTCGGCCAAAGTCCAACAGGGAGGTAAGAAGACGAGATCACCGCCTTCACAACCCGAGGTAAGCCCAGGGCCGAAACCGATCAAGGAAAAATGCCGCTCCCGTGTGCAACTCAGTCATGCATGTGGCGCATTGCGCACACCCTTTAGGCAGCTTCGCCAGCCTTCTGACGCCGCCGATGGGCGATCACCTCCTCGAGGACGAAATCACGAAACGCGGCGATCCTCTTCGAATGGCGCAGTTCCTCGGGGTAGGCTAGGAACACCGGCACCTCGCTCGACTCGACATCCGGCATGACGCGGATCAGGTCCGGGAAGTCCTCGGTCAGATAGTCCGGCAGAACGCCGATACCGAGGTCCGACAGCACCGCCTGCAGCACGCCGAAATAGTTGTTCACGGTCAGGGTCGACGCGACGTCGTTGGCGAGCAGGTCGCGGACCAACTGGGCGCCGGCCGAAACCTGGTGCGACCGCGCATGCTGCGAGATCAGCCGGTGGCAGCTCAGATCATTCAGACTATGCGGCATGCCCATGGCCTCGATGTAGCTGGAGGAGGCGTAGAGGCGCATGTTGACGCTCATCAACCGCCGGCGGATCAGATCGGCCTGCGAGGGCTCCTTCATGCGGATGGCGACGTCGGCCTCGCGCATCGGCAGGTCGAGAACCCGCTCCTCGAGCATGAGGTCGATCCGGAGATCGGGATGGCGGGCGTAGAGGC
>CAYMRW010000496.1:0-2002 GCA_964392825.1 uncultured Rhodobacterales bacterium | reverse complement strand
CGCGGCTCGGTCGGCGTCGTCTCCCGCTCGGGCACGCTGACCTACGAGGCGGTCAAGCAGACCACCGACGTCGGCCTCGGCCAGTCCACCTGCGTCGGCATCGGCGGCGACCCGATCAAGGGGACCGAGCACATCGACGTGCTGGAATGGTTCCTCGGCGACGACGAGACCCAGTCGATCATCATGATCGGCGAGATCGGCGGCACCGCCGAGGAGGAGGCGGCGCAGTTCATCGCCGACGAGGCCAAGGCGGGGCGCAAGAAGCCCGTCGCGGGCTTCATCGCCGGGCGCACCGCGCCGCCGGGCCGCCGCATGGGTCATGCTGGCGCCATCGTGTCGGGCGGCAAGGGCGATGCGGAATCCAAGATCGAGGCGATGAAGGCCGCCGGCATCGTCGTCGCCGACAGCCCCGCGGGCCTCGGCGAGGCGGTCCTGAAGGCAATCGGCTGAACCCCCAGGCGCGGTGATCGATCCGCCGGGCAGCGACCGGGGCGGCCCTCCCGCCGACGGACCATGGGCCCGCAAGCGACCCCCGCGCGCCACGATGGGCATGGGCGACGCCATAAGGGCGTGCATTACAAAGTACTTCGTCTTTTCGGGGCGTGCGTCCCGCCGCGAGTACTGGTGGTTCTTCCTCTTCACGGTGCTCGTGGGGTTCGCCGCCGGGATCGTCGATGCCGCGCTCGTGGGGGACGCCGGCTCGGAGCGCTCCGAAACGGAAGCCACCGGCTGGATCGGCAGCGTCTGGTCGCTTGCGACGCTGATCCCGGGCCTCGCCGTCGGCTGGCGGCGGATGCATGACAGCGGGCGCTCGGGGCTGCACCTTCTCTACCCGCTGATCGTTATGGCGGGGATCGGGTCCTTCGCCGCAATCGTTGTGGGAATCCCCGATGGTCCGGTGCAGGATGCGTCCATCGTGGTGCTGGTCCTCGCCGGTCTCGTCTTCCTCGTCTCGCCGCTTCTCGTTATCTGGTGGCTGACGCGGCCGTCCGACCCCGAACCCAACCGCTACGGCCCGCCGCCGCCCGAGGTAAGGACATGACCGAACACTCCCCGAACGACATCTTTCGCGCCTCCTCGTTCCTGCAGGGGAACAACGCCCATTACATCGAGCAGCTCTACGCACGCTACACCGACGATCCGGGGTCCGTCGCCGACGGCTGGAGCGAGTTCTTCCGGCAGCTCGACGACGACGAACGCACCGTTCGCTCCGAGGCGCGCGGCCCCTCGTGGGCGCGGTCTGACTGGCCGCCCGCACCGAGCGACGAGCTGACCGCGGCGCTGACGGGCGAGTGGGCGGAGACCGCCGGGCGGGCGGAGACGGCGATCCGCGAGAAGGCCGCCGACAAGGCCGTCCCGATCGCCGACGATCAGGTCAAGCGCGCCGTCCTCGACTCGATCCGGGCGCTGATGATCATCCGGGCCTACCGGATCCGGGGACATCTCGTCGCCGACCTCGACCCCCTGGGCATGCGGGAGCCGACCCCGCATCCCGAGCTCGATCCGGCCTCGTACGGCTTCACCGAGGCCGACATGGACCGGCCGATCTTCATCGACCAGGTTCTCGGGCTCGAGATCGCGACCTTGAACGAGATCCTCGCGATCGTCCGCCGCACCTACTGCGGCACCTTCGCGCTGCAGTACATGCACATCTCGGACCCCGAGCAGGCCGCCTGGCTCAAGGAACGGATCGAGGGCTACGGCAAGGAGGTCAAGTTCACCAAGCAGGGCCGCCGCGCCATCCTGAACAAGCTCGTCGAGGCCGAGGGCTTCGAGAAGTTCCTGCACGTCAAGTACATGGGCACCAAACGCTTCGGCCTCGACGGCGGCGAGAGCCTGGTGCCGGCGATGGAGCAGATCATCAAGCGCGGCGGCGCGCTCGGCGTCGAGGAGATCGTCATCGGCATGCCGCACCGCGGCCGGCTCTCGGTGCTGGCCAACGTGATGGGCAAGCCCTACCGCGCCATCTTCAACGAGTTCCAGGGCGGCAGCTTCAAGCCCG
>CAYMRW010000495.1:0-2002 GCA_964392825.1 uncultured Rhodobacterales bacterium | reverse complement strand
CGCGCCGACGTGTGGGAGCCCGAGGAGGACGTCTACTGGGGCGGCGAGGAGGAGTGGCTCGCGACTTCCGAGAACGAGAAGAGTCGCTACGCTGAGGGACGGGTGCTGGAGAACCCGCTCGCCGCCGTGCAGATGGGCCTGATCTACGTCAATCCGGAGGGCCCGGACAGCAATCCCGACCCGCTCGCGTCGGCCCACGACATCCGCGAGACCTTCGCGCGGATGGCGATGAACGACGAGGAGACGGTGGCGCTGACCGCGGGCGGGCACACCTTCGGCAAGTGCCACGGCGCCGGCGACCCGACCCTGGTGGGGTCCGAACCCGAGGCGTCGAGCATGGCCGAGCAGGGCCTCGGCTGGACCTCGACGCACGGGACGGGGATCGGCGACGACCAGATCGGCTCGGGGCTCGAGGGGCCGTGGACACCGAACCCGACGCGGTGGGACATGGGCTACTTCCACATGCTCTTCGACTACGAGTGGGAGCTGACCAAGAGCCCGGCGGGCGCTTGGCAGTGGGCGCCGAAGGACATCCGTGAGGAGGACAAGGCGCCGGCTGCGGGCGACGCGTCGCGCCGGGTGCCGACGATGATGTCGACGGCCGACATGGCGATGCGGATGGACCCCGAGTACGAGAGGATCTCGCGGCGGTTCCGCGACGACCCCGGGGCGTTCGCCGAGGCGTTCCGTCGGGCCTGGTTCAAGCTGACCCATCGCGACATGGGGCCGAAGCCGCGCTATCTCGGGCCCGACGTGCCGGGCGAGGATCTGATCTGGCAGGACCCGATCCCGCCGGTCGACCACCCGCTGATCGACGCGGACGACATTCGCGACCTCAAGGCGCGGCTGCTCGATTCGGGGCTGTCGGTTCGGGAACTGGTCGAGACCGCGTGGGCGTCGGCCGCGACCTTCCGCGGGTCGGACAAGCGCGGCGGCGCCAACGGCGCGCGCATCCGCCTCGCGCCCCAGAAGGACTGGGAGGTCAACAAGCCCGAGCAACTCGCCCGGGTACTCGAGACGCTAGAGCGTATCCGCGGCGAGTTCAACGACGCGGCCGGCGGCGGCAAGCGGGTGTCGCTCGCCGACCTGATCGTCCTCGGCGGTGCCGCGGGGGTCGAGGAAGCGGCGCGCAAGGGCGGCCACGAGGTCGAGGTGCCGTTCACGCCGGGGCGCATGGACGCGAGCGAGGCGCAGACGGACGCGGAGTCCTTCGACGTGCTCGAGCCCGTGGTCGACGGCTTCCGCAACTACCAGAAGCAGCGCTACAGCCTCAGCACCGAGGAGCTGCTGGTCGACAAGGCGCACCAGCTGTGCCTGTCGGCGCCGGAGATGGCGGCGCTCGTGGGCGGCATGCGGGTGATCGGCACCAACGCCGACGGCTCGTCGCACGGCGTGCTGACCGATCGGCCGGGGGCGCTGACGAACGACTTCTTCGTCAACCTTCTCGACATGGGCACCATCTGGAAGCCGGTGACGGACGCCGAAGAGCAGTTTCAGGGCCGCGACCGCACGACGGGCGAGGTCCGCTGGACCGGCACCCGCGCCGACCTGATCTTCGGCGCCCACTCGCAGTTGCGCGCCATCTCGGAGGTCTACGGGCAGGACGACTCGCGCGAGCGGTTCGTGCGCGATTTCGTCACCGCGTGGACCAAGGTGATGGACAACGACCGCTTCGACCTGTCCTACGGACTGGCAAGCGCGGCCTGATCCAACTACGCCAAGCGATGAGAAGGGCGCCTGCGGGCGCCCTTCCGGTTTCTCGGCCTCCGAACCTGTCGAGAGGGGCCGATCCGATCCGAGCTATGCGTCGCTGAACATCGCCTTCACGCGTTCGATGTCGAAGGGATGTTCTCTCAGATCCTCGGGATCCCACTCGCTCCGCTCGGCTTCGAAGAAATCACCGCCATAGACATGGAGCGCGCCGGTGAGCCTCGGGATCGGATTGGTGACGGAGTGGATGACGTCTCGGCCGAGACCGCACCAGTCGCCCGTTCCGAGGTTC
>CAYMRW010000494.1:0-2005 GCA_964392825.1 uncultured Rhodobacterales bacterium | reverse complement strand
TCGGGTCGCAGCCGATCAGCAGCACGCGCTTGCCCTGCTCGGCCATCATGTGGCTGAGGTTCGCGAGCGTGAACGACTTGCCGATGCCGCCCTTGCCGTAGATCGCGATGATCTGCGTCTTCTTCGTCGGCGCTTCGGTGACGAGGTCGGCGAGATCCTCGTGCGCCTCGTCGCGGAGGCGTTGGTCGAAGTCGCGGAGGTTCGGGACGTCGAGCGTCATGCCGCTCCTTTCCAGTCGAGGACCGTTTTGAGGTTGCGCGGATCGGTGAACGCCGAGGCGTAGGCAGCCTCCGCCTCTTCGACGGGGCGGACATGGGTGACGAGGCCGTCGAGCGAGAGGTCGCCCCCCTCAACCAGCATGCGCACCGCCAGCATGTCCTCGGGTTGCCATTCCGCGGCGACGCGCAGCCGCGCCTCACGCATGAAGGCGGGCGGGAAGGCGAACGCGACCGGCGCCTCGTAGAAGCCGGCGAGCACGATCTCGCCGCCGCGGGCCAGACGGGCGATCAGGGTGTCGAGGATGCCCTCCGCGCCCGAGGCGTCGTAGATGGCCCGGTAGTCCCGGCGCGTGTCGGTGTCCGGATCGACGACGGCATAGCCCTCGGCCCCGTCACGGCGGTCCTCCGACGTCTCCCAGACCGTCGGCGGCGGCCCGCCGGCCGCAAGCGTCAGCCGAGCGAGGAGCCGGCCGAGCACGCCGTGCCCGACGATCAGGTCGGGCATGCGCGTGTCGAGCCCGGCGATCGCGTGGCGCGCCGTAGCGGCAAGGGCCATGAGCGGCGCCGCGGTGCCGAGCGCCGGGTCGATGCGCGTCACGCGTTCGGCGGGCGTGTGCACGACGCGGGCGGCGCCGCCGAAGAGGCCGCGCAGCCCGGAATAGCAGGAAGCGCCGGGAACGAAGACGCGGTCGCCCGGGCGGAAGCCGGTGGCGGGCGCCGCCTCGACCACCTCGCCGGCCGATTCGTAGCCGGGAACGAGCGGATACCCCATGCCCGGAAAGGCCGGCATCGTGCCGCGCCAGAACAGCCGCTCGGTCCCCGTGGAGATGCCGGAATGGTCGACGCGGACGACCACCGATCCCTCGGGCGGATCGGTCAGGTCAGCCGCGCCGAGGGACAGAGCGCCGGGGCCGTTCAGGATGACCGCTTGTGTCTGCATCGACGCTCCCTCCCCGACATGTCGGCCTACCTCGGGATTCGCGGAGTAGGCTCGGCTTCGATTGAGTGTCAGTTTAATCTGACACCCCGCTGTGTCAATCTGAAAGGACAGCTTCTGCGGCACGCGCCTCGACCACGCTGGTGACGAACGGGCGGCGCGTTCTGACCGGGCGCGCGTCGACGAAGTTCGCGGCCCGCAGCAGGGCGCAGATCGCCTCGGGGCTGCGGGTGCGCCCCGTTCCCATCGCCATCGTGTAGGTGGCGAAGTACGTGTCGGCCGCCCGGGTCCCCAGCATCGGCTCCGACACGATCACGCGGCCGCCTGGCGGCAGCGCGCGGCGGACGCGCGCAAGAAGCGCGGCCACGGTATCGTCGCCGTGGTCGTAGAGCACTCGCACAAGCGAGATGGCGTCGGCCCCGGTCGGAAGCTCGGTGCGGAAGTCCGCCGCGACGACGTCGATCCGGCGCGCAAGCCCTTCCCGGTCGAGCCGTTCGCGCGCCGCCTCGGCGACCGGCGGCAGGTCGACCAGCGTCAGCTCGAGGCGCGGATACCGCCGCGCCGCCGCCGCCAGGAACGCCCCGGTTCCGCCGCCCACGTCCATCAGATGCCGCACGCCGCGCAGCCGCGTCGCCGCCAGCGTCTCCTCCGCCACGAGGGTCTGGCTGTCGGCCATAAGCGCAGAGTAGCGCGCAGCCTCCTCTGAACCGACGCGGCCGAGAACGTAGGGCCAGAAGCGCGAGATCCGCGTCTCCGTCTCGCCCCGGAAGAACGCCGCCGGGTCGGCGAGATCGGCGTAGAGGAGGCGGTGGTGCCGAATCATTTCGAGGACGCCCGGCGCCCCGAGGAG
>CAYMRW010000493.1:0-2022 GCA_964392825.1 uncultured Rhodobacterales bacterium | reverse complement strand
CTGAGCGAGGGCGAGGGCATCATGGAGAAGCTCCTCGGCCAGTCGCCGGTGATGCAGCGGCTGCGCGAGGACATCCTCGACCTCGGGCAGGCCGACGGCCACGTGCTCATCGACGGCGAGACCGGCACCGGCAAGACGCTGACCGCGCACGCGCTCCACGCCGTTGGCGCGAAGCCCGGCCGGAAGTTCCTGCTCGAATCGTGCCAGGCTGCCGACGACGAGGCGTTCGCGGCGAGGCTCTTCGGCGGCCACGACGTCATTCCGCTCCTCGAAGAGGCGCGCGGCGGAACCCTCGTCCTCGAGCATATCGAGGCGCTGAGCCCCGTCCTGCAGGCGCGACTGCTGGCCTGGATCGACGCGCAGGGCACGCCGCCCGAAACGCGCCTGATCGCCATATGCAACCTACAGGAACAGGGTCGCACGTGCGAGGACTCCCTGCGGCCGGACCTCTTCTACCGCCTTGCCGCGATCAAGATCACGCTGCCGCCGCTCAGGTCGCGCGGCGAGGACATCCTGGCGTTGTTCACCCGATTCGCCGAACAGGCGGCCGACGATTACGGCTGCGACCCGATCGAGATATCGGCGCAGGAGGCGGCCCAGCTTCTGCAGGCGCCGTGGCCCGGCAACATCCGACAGCTCCAGAACGTCGCCGAGCGGGCGGTCATGCAGAGCCGCCGCGGCACCGGCACGATCGCCTCCCTCCTGATGGCGGAGGACGAGGGCAGCCAGACGGCGATCACGACCGAAGGCAAGCCGTTGAAGCAGTACGTCGACGCCTTCGAACGCATGCTCATCGACAACACGATGCGTCGGCACCGGGGGTCCATCGTAAGCGTCATGGACGAGCTCAGCCTGCCCCGGCGCACGCTGAACGAGAAGATGGCGAAGTACGGCCTCAACCGCTCCGACTACCTGTAGGCGTCGTGGCTCGGCGATTCGCCATTGTAACGGCAGGGCCATTGCCACTAGTGTCGTGCCGTGGCGGCGTTGAACAGGCAATGTTTTCTGCCGCTGACAGGTTTTGTCGCCGCATCGGGTCCTCATTACAGATCGGACGCCAGTGCGTCGATGCGATGGCCGAGATCGGCTTGAAGAGCGGCCCGGACACGATCGTGTGGGCCAGATGAACTGGCGCCGGGTTCGGCGCCGAACGAGAAACGCGAGGATGCGCGTGAGCAGACGGGCAGCACGGTACAGGCGACGCGGTCGCACCGCGTGCCCGCCACGCGCAGTCAGATCGCCCCTACCAGCCGCGGCGAGCGCCCGCCCCGCATCCTGCGGGCATGTGCCCCCGCGCCACGAGTTCCCATGTCAAAGAAAATGCTCATCGACGCCACCCACCCCGAGGAAACGCGGGTCGTGGTGGCGGACGGCAACCGCGTCGAGGATTTCGACTTCGAATCCGAGAACAAGCGGCAGCTTGCCGGCAACATCTATCTTGCGAAGGTCACGCGCGTAGAGCCGTCGCTGCAGGCAGCGTTCGTCGACTACGGCGGCAACCGCCACGGCTTCCTCGCCTTCTCGGAGATCCATCCCGACTATTACCAGATCCCCATCGCCGACCGCGAGGCGCTCATGGCCGAGGAGGCGGCGCTCGCCGCCGAGGCCGAGCGCGAGGAGGAAAAGCCCCAGCGCCGGCGCCGACGGTCGCGGGCCGAGGCGGCGGACGAGGATGCCGAACACGTAACGGCCGACGATGCCGGCGGAACCGACGACGACGAGGCGCGCGCGCGCACCATCGCCATCGCGTCCGAAATCCCCGGCATGGATGTCGTCGACCTCGCCGACGACGACGGCGGCGACGGCGGCGACGGCGGCGCGCGGAACGGGGACGACAGGGGGGACGCGGGCGAGACCGGGGACGATACCCCCTACCGGGCCATGGATGACGCCGCCGACCGCGACTCCTCGATCGAGTCCGTGGCCGACGACGACGACGCCGACGACGTTCGCCCCGCGCGCAAGCCGCGCGCGCGCCGCTACAAGATTCAGGAGGTCGTCAAGGTCCGGCAGATCATGCTG
>CAYMRW010000492.1:0-2025 GCA_964392825.1 uncultured Rhodobacterales bacterium | reverse complement strand
AGCGCGCCGCCGGGGCAGAAGTCGTACTGCACGTCGATCACGAGGAGCGCTTCGGTGTCGGGACGCATGGCCTTCTCCCCCCTTTGTGTTCCGGGCGGAGAGGGTGCCGCCGGGCCGCCCGCTGTCAAGCGGGGTCGGGGTCCGGGCGAGTGCGGCCGCGGCGGGCGAGGACGTCGACGGCGTTGGCCTCGGCGGGCAGGGCGACGAGCCAGGCGCGCATCCGGGCCGGGTCGATCCAGGTGTCGAAGGCGCGGCGCAGCGTCTCGCCGCGGGAGGCGTTGAACGACCAGGCGCCGAGGGCCGCGAGGCGGTCGAGGCAGCGGAGGGCGACCTCGCGCCGGATCGTCGTGGCCTCGAACGAGAGGGCGGGGACGGGCCGCGAGAGCCCCGCGAGCACGCGGTCCTCGGCGCCCTCGACGTCGATCTTCACGAAGTCGGGACGCCCGTGAAGCGCGACGAGCGCGTCGAGCGTGACGGTCGGGACCGCGACTTCGTCGCCCCAGGTCTGACCGTGCCAGCCCGGCGCTCCGGCCGCCGCGGCGATGAAGTCGGCCTCGGTCGTGCTGACGGTGGGGTTGGCGAGGTTCAGGTGCAGTCGGGTGACGCCCTCGGCGTCGGCGACCGCCGCCTCGACCAGCGTCACCCCGGGGTCGCGACCGTGGATCAGGCGCAGCGCCCGCGCCGCGCCGGGCTGCGGCTCCAACGCGACGACGCGGGCGCCCAGGCGGCGGAAGCTCGCCGTGCGGTCGCCGACATGCGCGCCGACGTCGAAGACGAGCCCGCCCGGGGGCACGAGATCGCGGTAGAACGCGTCGAGCCGGGCGGCGCGGTCCGGATCCCCCCAGTAGAGGCGAAGGGATCGGCCGATGCCCGCGGCCGTGCCGGGCGTGCGGGCGGCGCCGGCCGGAACCGGCGCCGCGCGAGGCCGGACGATCAGTTGACCTCGAAGGTCTTGATCTTCGGCTGGTCCTCGGGGTCGACCTCGGTCTGGACGTCCGCGGTCATGCCCCAGTTCAGGACCTGGTGATGCACCGGCAGGTAGAGAACGTCCTCCTGCACCGTCTGCCAGATCTCCTCGATGGCGGCATCGCGGGCCTCGAGGTCGATCATGCTGGCGAGCGCGCGGATCTGTTCGTCAAGCTCGGGGTTCGAGTAGCCGGTGGCGTTCCACGAGCCGTAATTGTCGCCCTTGGTGTGCACGAGAAAGTTGAAGACGTACTCCGAATCGTACGTCGGCACGCCCCAGCCCAGCAGGTAGAAGTCGGTCGTCGCGTTCTCGACCAGCGGGAAGAACTGTGCCTTGGGCATCGCCTCGAGGTTCACGGTGACGCCGATCTGCGCCAGCATGCCCGTCACCGCCTGGCAGATCGCCTCGTCGTTGACGTAGCGGTCGTTCGGGCATTGCAGGGTGACCGAGAAGCCGTCGCCGTAGCCCGCCTCCTCCATCAGCGCCCGGGCCTGGTCCAGATCGGTCTCGGCCTGGTCCATCTCCTCGGACCAGCCGTTGACGAAGGGCGGCGCGATCATGCCCGCGGGGATCGACTGGTCGCGCATCACCACCTGCCGGATGGCGTCGCGGTTTATGGCGAGGTTCATGGCCTGGCGCACGCGCTGGTCGGCGAACGGGTTGGCGCCGTCGACATCGTCGGTCGCCAGATCCTCGGCGCCCTGGTTCATGCCGAAGAAGATGACGCGGTTCTGCGGCGCCGTGCGCACGTCCAGCCCCTCGGACTGGGCGACGCGGCCGAGGTCCTGCACCGGCACGTCCTGGATGAAGTCGACCTCCCCCGAGAGAAGCGCGGCGACGCGCGTGGCGGCGTTCTGGATCGGCGTGAACTCGACCCGGGTCACGTCCATCGGATACTCGTCGTTGCCCCAGTAGTCCTCGTGCGCCTCGAGCACGGTGCGGACGTCGGGCTCGCGGCTGACGAGCCGGAAGGGGCCGGTGCCGTTGGCGTTCTTGGCGGCGTAGGTGTCCTCGCCCCCCTCGTAGTCCTGCACCTCGACGGCGTTGTTCGCCTCGGC
>CAYMRW010000491.1:104-2047 GCA_964392825.1 uncultured Rhodobacterales bacterium | reverse complement strand
GCGAGATCCCGATCCGCTTCGGCATGGCGCAGGCGGACCACTACCACGTGCCCCTTCTGCTCGCGCCCTACGGCTATTCCACCTACCGCGGCAGCTGACGGCCTTGGCGCTCGGGACGGTCCTGCTCGTCGCGCTTCTCGCAGGGGCGGCGATCCCGCTGGGCGGGCTCGCGGCGCATCTGAGCGATGGATGGCGGCGACCGCTCGGGGCGACCCTGCGGCGCGGCATCGTCGCATTCGGAGGCGGCGTCCTCGTCGCTGCCGTGGCTCTGGTGCTGGTGCCGGAGGGGAGCGCCCACGTGCCGGCCGCCGCGGCGCTCGCGGCCTTCGCGGCCGGCGGCGCCGTTTTCGCCGCGCTCGACCGCCGGCTGAAACGGGCGGGAGGCTCGCACGGGCAGCTCATCGCCATGCTGACGGACTTCGTGCCGGAGGCGCTGGCCCTCGGGGCGCTCCTTGCCGCAGGCACAGGGGCCGGCCCGCTGCTGGCGCTGCTGATCGGCCTGCAGAACCTTCCCGAAGGCTTCAACGCCTTCGAGGAGGCGCGTCCGGACGGGCGCGACGCCCCCGGCCTGCTTGCGCGGTACGCGCTCCTCGCGCTCCTCGGGCCCGCCGCGGCCTGGGTCGGCTACGTCTACATGCGGGAGCACATGGCGGCTCTGGGCGCGGTGATGCTCTTCGCGGCGGGCGGCATCCTCTATCTGACGTTCGAGGACATCGCCCCCGAGGCGCACGAGCCGAGCGGCCTGTCGTCGCTCGGCGCGGTCGGCGGCTTCCTGCTGGGCCTCGCCGGGCACCTCTACGTCGGCTGATCCGCGCGTTTCGACTTCGCGCCGTCGTCTCCGGCGCCGAGGACGGCGACGACACGCGGGATCATGAAGTCCATGAACAGGCGGGTCTTCGGGTCCTGGTGGCGCCGGTGGGTATAGAGGCAGGCCAAACGGGTCGGCTCTGGCGGCGTCTCCTCGGCCACGGGCACGAGGGCGCCCGAAGCGAGGTGCGCGGCAACCTCGAAGACCGGCTTCAGGACGATGCCGTGCCCGGCGAGCGCCCAGTCGGTCAGGACGTCGCCGTCGTCGCATTCGTAGCGACCGCGGACCGCATGGCGCCGCGGCCCCTCCGCTGTCATCAACGTCCACTGAAACTCGGCCGCGCCGGGATAGCGGAGGTTCAGGCACTCGTGTCCGTCGGCGATCAGCTCGCCGCCCGTTTGCGGCCGTCCCCTGCGCTCGACGTAGGCGGGACTTGCACAGAGCACCCGGCGGCACTCGGCGACGTGGCGGATGCGCAGCGTCGAGTCCTCGGGCGACCCGAGAAAGAAGGCGACGTCCAGCCCCTCGCTGGTGATGTCGACCTTGCGGTCGCTGAGGCGCAGCCGCACCTCGATCTGCGGGTACTCGGCCCCGAACGCCGGCACGAGCGGACCGATGACGCGGCGCCCGAGGCCGAGCGGCGCCGAGACGAAGAGCGTGCCGCGAGGGTTGCGCGTGACCTCGGTTACGCCGGCCTCGGCCTCGGCCACCGTCTCGATCACGCGGCAGGCCCCGGCGTAGAAGATCGCGCCCTGCTCGGTCGGGGTGAGGCTGCGCGTCGTGCGCTGGAACAGGCGGACGCCGAGGTGATCCTCGAGCTGCGAGATGCGCGCCGAGGCGACGGCCGGGGAGATACGCTGATCGCGCGCGGCCGCCGACATGCTGCCCAGTTCGTAGACACGGACGAAGGTGCTGATGTTGGCGAGGTACGACATTCTTCGGCGATGTTTGATGCTGCTTGCGCATTGCCGACGATACGCGAAGGCGGGGTCTGCAGGTAGTCTGCCGCGGAGCCCAGGTGAAAGGAGGCGGCCATGTACGACTTCGCCGTGATGTGGGAGTGGACGGGCTTTGCGGTCCGCTGGCTGCACGTAATCACCGCGATCGCGTGGATCGGGTCGTCGTTCTACTTCAT
>CAYMRW010000491.1:0-77 GCA_964392825.1 uncultured Rhodobacterales bacterium | reverse complement strand
CCCCTGATCTGCCGCCCGGCGCCCATGGCGAGGAGTGGCAGGTGCACGGCGGCGGCTTCTACCACATCCAGAAGTAC
>CAYMRW010000490.1:0-2049 GCA_964392825.1 uncultured Rhodobacterales bacterium | reverse complement strand
GGATCTAGTTCGGGCCCTGTCGCCGACGTCATCCGCCCATGCCCCGCATCGCGGGGAAACCTGCCCCGGTCCGGCACGGATCGGGGCATCTTCCTTGCGGCCCCCCGGACGCTGGCGCTGGCCGGCCGCGCCGACGCCCCCCGGTGCGACCGGCTCGCCGGGGCCGCCCACGCGCCCGCATTTCGGGCTCGCACTCCCCCGGGCTCTGTTGTACCGGATCCGGCAAGCGTCGCGGAACGCGACCCAGGGGGAGGACGAGTGCATGGCCGCACGCAGGGCATCGAAGAAGGGCCCCTCGAAGGACGAGCTGCTCCACTACTACCGCGAGATGCTGCTGATCCGCCGGTTCGAGGAGAAGGCGGGACAGCTCTACGGCATGGGGCTCATCGGCGGCTTCTGCCACCTCTACATCGGTCAGGAGGCGGTGGTCGTCGGACTGCAGGCCACGGCCGAGGAGGGCGACAACATCATCACCACCTATCGCGACCACGGGCACATGCTGGCGACCGGCATGGACCCCAAGGGCGTGATGGCCGAGCTCACGGGGCGCCGCGACGGCTACTCCAAGGGCAAGGGCGGCTCGATGCACATGTTCTCCAAGGAGAAGAAGTTCTACGGCGGCCACGGCATCGTCGGCGCCAACGTGCCGCTGGGCGCCGGGCTGGCGCTGGCCGACAAGTACCGCGGCAACGACCGGGTGACCTTCACCTACTTCGGCGACGGCGCGGCGAACCAGGGACAGGTCGCCGAGACCTACAACATGGCCGAGCTCTGGGACCTGCCGGTGATCTTCATCATCGAGAACAACCAGTACGCCATGGGCACCTCGGTCAAGCGGGCTACGAAGAGCCCCGACTTCTGGGAGCGCGGCGCCGCTTACGGCATCCCGGGCGAGACGGTCGACGGCATGGACGTCCTCGCCGTGAAGGAGGCGGGTGAGAAGGCGGTGAAGCACGGCCGCGCCGGCAACGGGCCCTACATCCTCGAGGTGATGACGTACCGCTACCGCGGACATTCGATGTCCGATCCGGCCAAGTACCGCACCCGCGAGGAGGTGCAGAAGATGCGCGAGGAGCGCGATCCGATCGAGCAGGTGCGCAAGCGTCTCCTCGAGGGCGACGCGACCGAGGACGAGCTCAAGGCCGTCGACAAGGAGATCAAGGACATCATCAACGAGGCCGCGGACTTTGCCCGCGAGAGCCCCGAGCCCGATGTCGAGGAACTCTGGACCGACGTCTACGCCAAGGACGTGCCGCAGGGCGTGGAGGCGGCGTAGTGCCCGAGCCGCACGACCTCGTTTCCGATCGCCCGGGGCCCGTCCAGGATCGACCGACGCAACTTGTGGGCGGCCGGGCCGCGATCTCGCAGGATCCGCGGGCCCGCAGGTGTCCGATCGCCGGCGCCCTCGGCACGCAGATGTCCTACGGCGCGCGCACCGCGTCCACCGAGGCCCGGCCGGGCCGGATCGAGGCGCGTCTCGAGTTGAGGGAGCACCGATAATGGCGACGCAGGTTCTGATGCCGGCCCTGAGCCCGACCATGGAGGAGGGCACGCTGGCCAAGTGGCTGGTCAAGGAGGGCGACACCGTCTCGTCCGGCGACATCCTGGCCGAGATCGAGACCGACAAGGCCACCATGGAGTTCGAGGCCGTCGACGAGGGGACGGTCGGCAAGATCCTCATCGAGGAGGGGACCGAGGGGGTGAAGGTCAACACGCCCATCGCCGTCCTCGTCGAGGACGGCGAGAGCGTCGACGACATCTCCGAGGAGGACGTGGACGAGGCGAGCGCCGCCGTTCCCGCCGACAAGGAGCAGTCGAGCGAGACCGCGCCCGCCGCCGGCGCCAGCCACCCTGCTCCAGCCGAGCCGAAGAAGGCCGCGCCGGCCGAGGCCGAGGTCCCCAAGGGGACCGAGATGTTGCAGCAGACCGTGCGCGAGGCGCTGCGAGACGCCATGGCCGAGGAGATGCGCCGCGACGAGGCCGTCTACATCATGGGCGAGGAGGTGGCCGAGTATCAGGGCGCCTACAAGGTCACGCAGGGTCTGCTCG
>CAYMRW010000489.1:0-2052 GCA_964392825.1 uncultured Rhodobacterales bacterium | reverse complement strand
GCGTCGTCGGCTTGTACGACTTGAGTGCCATGCTTCCTGTCTTCCGTCTGCCTTGAACCTGATGGTCCGGTTGCTGTCTCGGCCTCAGAGGCCGGTCGTCACGTCGATCGTGTTCCCCTCCTCGAGGGTCACGTAGGCCTTCTTGATGTCGGCACGGCGCCCACGCATGCCGCGGAAGCGCTTGGCCTTGCCCTTGGTCACGACGGTGTTCACCGCCTTGACCTTGACCCCGAAGAGCGCCTCCACCGCCTCCTTGATCTGCGGCTTGGCGGCGTCCTTCGCGACCTCGAAGACGACGGCGTTGGCTTCGCTCGCCATCGTCGCCTTCTCGGTGATGACGGGTCGGCGGACGACGTCGTAATGCTCGGGTTTCGCGCTCATTTCAAACGTGCCTCCAGGGCTTCGACGCCGGCCTTCGTGATGACCAGCGTGTCGCGCTTCAGGATGTCGTAGACGTTGGCGCCGATGACCGGCAGCACGTCGACGCCGGCGAGGTTCGCCGCGGCGCGGGCGAAGTTCTGGTCCACCTCGGCGCCGTCGATCACGAGCACCCGCTTCCAGCCGAGATCCTTCGCCACCTTGGCCAGCACCTTGGTCTTCGGTTCGTCGAGCGCACAGCTTTCGAGGACGACCAAGTTGCCGTCGCGCGCCTTGGCGCTGAGCGCATGCTTGAGGCCGAGCTTGCGGAACTTCTTCGGCAGGTCATGCTCGTGGCTGCGCGGAACCGGCCCCTTGTAGATGCCGCCCTTGCGGAAGATCGGCGCGTTCCGGTCGCCGTGACGGGCGCCGCCGGTGCCCTTCTGGCGATAGATCTTCTTGCTCGAGTAGCTGGTCTCGGACCGCGTCTTGACCTTGTGCGTGCCCTGCTGCGCCCGTGCCCGCTGCCAGCGGACGACGCGGTGCAGGACATCCGCCCTGGGCTCGAGACCGAAGACCTCGTCCGAGAGCTCGATGTCTCCCGCCTTCGAGGCGTCGAGCTTGATGACGTCACTTCTCATCGTCGCCATCCTTCTGCTGCGGATTGTCCGCGGATTCCGCATCCTTCTGCGCGTCGAGATCCTCCTCGGCATCTCTCAACGCCGCTTCCTGCTCGGCCGCGGCCTGGGCCTCGGCGGCACGACGGGCCTCCTCCTCCTCGGCGGCGGCCTGCGCGGCGGCCTCCTCGGCGAGACGCTTGGCCTCGTCGGCCGCGGACCTCAGCGCGGCGGGATAGATCAGGTTCTCGGGCGTCGGCTTCTTCACCGCGTCCTTGATCGTCACCCAGCCACCCTTCGAGCCCGGAACCGCGCCCTTGACCATGATCAGCCCGCGCTCGGCGTCAGTGCGGACGACTTGCAGGTTCTGCGTGGTCACGCGCGCGGCCCCCATGTGACCCGCCATCTTCTTGCCCTTGAACACTTTCCCCGGGTCCTGGCACTGGCCGGTCGAACCGTGGCTGCGGTGGCTGATCGACACGCCGTGCGAGGCGCGCAGGCCGGCGAAGTTGTGCCGCTTCATCGCGCCCGCGAACCCCTTGCCGATCGAGGTGCCCGAGACGTCGACGAACTGACCTTCGAAGTAGTGGTCGGCGGTGATCTCCTCGCCGACGTCGATCAGGTTCTCCGGCGCCACGCGGAACTCCGCGATCTTGCGCTTCGGCGCGACGTTGGCGACCGCGAAATGTCCACGCATCGCCTTCGACACCCGCTTCGGCTTCGCCGACCCGGCGCCAAGCTGCACGGCCGAATATCCGTCGCGCTCGGCCGTGCGCTGCGCCACGACCTGCAGCCCGTCGAGCTGCAGCACGGTCACCGGGACTTGCCGCCCGTCCTCGAGGAACAGGCGGGTCATCCCGACCTTCTTTGCGATCACTCCGGAACGCAGCATCGCCCCCGCCCTCCTCAGACCTTGATCTCGACGTCGACGCCCGCGGCGAGGTCGAGCTTCATCAGCGCGTCCACCGTCTGCGGCGTCGGATCGACGATGTCGAGCAACCGCTTGTGCGTGCGGATCTCGAACTGGTCCCGCGACTTCTTGTCGATGTGGGGACCGCGCAGGACGGTAAACTTCTCG
>CAYMRW010000488.1:0-2071 GCA_964392825.1 uncultured Rhodobacterales bacterium | reverse complement strand
CCTACGGGATCGTGCCGCAGGTCATGCCGGCCTTCTGGGGCATCTCGGTGTTCCGCTGGGACATCAACATCCGCGAGAGCACGATCCTCGGTCTGGTTGGGGCAGGGGGCATCGGGCTGAAACTCAACGCGTCGATCAACACGCTGTCCTGGGACGAAGTGCTGGTCATCCTGATCCTCATCCTCGCCACCGTCGTCGTCAGCGAATGGTTCTCCGCCCGGATGCGGCACGCCATCATCTGATCGCCACCCGGCCGAGGCGGCGCGACACTCGATGCCCGGGCGCCCGCCGGCGACTCTTTGGCAACACGTCGCTTGTCGGGGATCGGGCGGGAACAGCGTCAGACCCCGCGTGGGTCGGCGGCGGGAACGAGGATGCGTCCATCCTGCGCCATGGACCGTCGCCTCGCTGCCGGCGCCGGGGACCGCTCGAGAGCGGTGGCCTTCGGGGTCTGGTCCGGACCCCGCAGCCGGAGCCGGCGGCATCCTTGAAGCCCGGCCGGAAAGGTCCGACCGGGCCTCGGTACTCAGGGCCGGGTCACTCCGGCGCGCATTCGCGGATGGCCTCGACGTCGGGACCGTCGGGCGTGCGGCCGAGGTTGTAGGGTGCCGAGGCATCGCGCCATCCCGAGTAGTCCTGGAGGTACTCGACCATCGACAGATAGACCTTGGCGGAGTTCGGGTTCTCGCACGAGACCTCGACGATGACCTCGTTCGCCACCGACTGGATTTCGGCGAGCGTCTCGTCGTCGTAGCGGGTGATCTCGTCCAGCGACTCCTGGAACTGGCCGTAGGCGTCGCTGGCCCGGCGCTCGGTGAAGCTGAGCGACCAGAGCAGCGTGGCGTCGGCGGCGATCTCGAGCTTCTCCCTCGTTTCCTCGGAAAGGGAGTCCCATGCCTGCTGGTTGATCATGACGCCGAAGACCGACGCCGACTGGTGCCACCCCGGCGTCGCCCAGTAGTCGGTGACCTGCTGGAAGCCGGCGGACCAGTCGACGTTCGGCGTCGAGAACTCGGCGCCGTCGATGACGCCGCGCTCGAGCGCCTGGTAGATCTCGCCGCCGGCCATCGACACCTGGTTGCCACCGAGCCGTTCGAGGATCCGGCCCTGCTCGAGGCCGGAGAGGCGCAGGCGCTTGCCCTGCAGGTCCTCGAGCGAGCGGATCGGGTCGCCGGTGCGGAACCCCGACTCGTTGTTGGTAACACCGTAGGGCAGGTAGACCATGCCGAACGCGCCATAGATCTCGTCGTAGAGCTCCTCGCCGCCCCACTGTTCGATCCAGTTGACGTAGTCGACCGCGTTGAACAGCGCAGGCGTCGTCGCGAGCGGCGAGAACGCGGCATCGCGCCCGGCCCAGTAGCCCGGCCAGTCGGCGCCGGCCTGGATCGTGCCCGACTGTACGGCGCCGAAGACCTCGCTCGCCGGAACGAGCGCCCCGCCCTCGTAGAAGTCGATGGTCAGCTCGTCGCCGGCGAGCTGGTTCACCAGTTCCACGAAGTGCCGGTCGATCTCGATGAGCTCAAGCGAGGACGGCCACGTCGTCGTCATGGTCCAGGTTTGCTGCGCCGTCGCGGCCCCGGCGAACGCCAGCGCGCTGAAGGCTATGCCGCCTGCGAGGCTGTGCTTCAAGGTCATCTGCAGTCTCTCCCTGTCGTTACGTATAGATGGCTGCGGGCAGCCAGGTGACGAGCCCCGGCACGAGCGCGACGAGCACGCACATCGCCAGGATCAGCACGATGAAGGGCAGGACGCCCAGGATGATGTTGGTCGTCCGCATCTCGGGCGGCGCGATGGCCCTGAGATAGAACAAGGCATAGCCGAAGGGCGGTGTCAGGAACGACGTCTGCAGGACCACCGACATCAGGACGACGAACCAGAGGAGGCTCACCCCCTCCATCTCCTGCACGATGGGCAGGAAGATGGGGAACGAGAGCAGCACGATGCCGGTCCAGTCGAGAAACGCGCCGAGGATGAAGATGATGAAGAGCATCGTCGCGATCAGGAGCCAGGGCTCCATGTCGAGGGCGCGCATGAACTCCTGCGTGGCGCGCAGGCCGCCGGTGATGTTGAA
>CAYMRW010000487.1:0-2085 GCA_964392825.1 uncultured Rhodobacterales bacterium | reverse complement strand
CTCCACGCCGTCGCCGTGGTCAAGGCCGGCGCCTTCGGCATCATGCGCGTCGTCTACGACGTCTACGGCATCGAGCTGTCGAGCGCCCTCGGCGTCACCACGCCGCTGGCGGCGCTGGCGACGCTGACCATCCTCTACGGCTCGCTGCGCGCCATGACGCAGGACGACCTCAAGCGCCGCCTCGCCTACTCCACCGTCAGCCAGGTGTCCTACATCACGCTCGGCGTGGCGCTGGCGAGCCCGCTCGCCGCAGTCGGCGGCCTGGCCCACCTGATCCACCAGGGGATGATGAAGATCACCCTGTTCCTCTGCGCCGGCAACCTGGCCGAGGCGCTCGACATCAAGAAGGTGAGCGAGATGCGCGGGGTGGGCCGGCGGATGCCGGGAACCATGGCCGCCTTCACCGTCGGCGCGCTCGGCATGATCGGGCTGCCGCCGCTCGCGGGCTTCGTCAGCAAGTGGTACCTCGCCTCGGGCAGCATCGGCGCCGGCGAGGCGTGGGTGCTGCCGATCCTCCTCGGCAGCAGCCTGCTCAACGCCCTCTACTTCCTGCCGATCCTGCACGCCGCCTGGTTCGAGGACCCCGACACGCCGCCGCGCCCGTTCCGCCGCCGCATCGGATGGATGCTCGGCGCGCCGCCCATCGCCACCGCCTCGCTCGTGGTCGCCGCGGGCCTTCTCGCCAACGCCGGCGTCAGCCCGCTCGGCTGGACCCAGTTCATCATCTCGCTCGAGTACCTTTGATGGCCGACCCGCTGATCCTCGCCATCCCCGGCCTGCCGCTCTCGCTCGCGGCGCTGCTCCTGATCCCGGCGCTCCGCCCCGCCGTCATGTCGGCGCTGCCGCTCGCCGCGGCGCCGGCGCTGATCGTGGCGCTCGGGCCCGACCGGCTCGTCGACGTGCCCTGGCTGCTTCTCGGCTCGACCTTCGCCGCCGACGCCGTGGCGCGGGGGTTCCTCCTCTTCTCATCGCTCCTCTGGGGTCTCGCGGCCGTCGCCGTCGCCGCCATGCCGCGGTCGGATCTCAAGGGCGCGGGCTTCGCCGCGGGGTTCCTGCTGGCGATGGCCGGCAATCTCGGGCTCCTCGTCGCGGCGGACGTATTCAGCTTCTACACGCTCTTCGCATTGATGAGCTTTGCCTCCTACATCCTTGTTATACATGGGCGCGGCGAGGCGGAGAAGTCGGCGGCGCGCATCTACCTCGGCTTCGTCGTCGTGGGCGAGCTCGCGCTCTTCGCCGGGCTGACGCTCGCCGCGGCGACGGCCGGGTCGACGTTCCTGCCCGACATCCGCGCCGCCGAGCTCTCGGGCCTCTCCGTCGCGCTCCTCCTCGCCGGCTTCGCCGTCAAGCTCGGGATCGCACCCCTGCATCTCTGGCTGCCGCTCGCGCACACGGCCGCGCCGGTGCCGGCGAGCGCGGTCCTGAGCGGCGCGATGATCAAGGCCGGTCTCTTCGGCCTGATCGCAGTCCTGCCGCTCGGGCTCGTGGCCTACCCCGTCCACGGCGCCACGATGATCGGCGCCGGCACAGCCTCGATCCTGCTCGCGGCGCTGATCGGCGTGACGCAGGCGAACCCCAAGGCCGTGCTCGCCTATTCGAGCGTCGGCCAGATGGGTCTCGTCGCGGTGGCGCTCGGGGCCGCGCTGGTGGCGCCGCAGGCCTGGGCGACGGCCCTGCCCGCGCTCGTCCTCCTCGCCGCCCACCACGCGCTCGCCAAGGGCGCGCTGTTTCTCGGGGCCGGCGCCGCGGCGGGTCCGGGTGGGGCGGTTGCGCGCGCCGCGCTCCTGTTCGCGCTGTTCCTGCCGGCGGCGGCGCTCGCCGCGGCGCCCTTCACCGGCGGCGCCGTCGCCAAGGAGGGACTGAAGGCCGTGTTCCACCTGCACGAGGCGGCCTGGCTCCTCGCGCCGATCCTGACCCTCAGCAGCGTCGCGACGACGGTGCTGATGGTGCGCTTCCTGGTGCTGATGTCGCGGCGCAGGGCGGGCGCGTTCCGCAGCTGGCCGCTCGTCCCGTGGCTGGCCCTGACAGCGCTCGCGATCGCCGTGCCGCTCAACTGGCAGCCCGCGCCGGGGTGGGACGTGGCCG
>CAYMRW010000486.1:1359-2086 GCA_964392825.1 uncultured Rhodobacterales bacterium | reverse complement strand
CCCCCACCTGCTTGGCCATATGTCTAATGGTGCGATGGCTGGCGTCAAGGATGGGTTCTTGTTCCGATTCATATAATCCGATATGAATATCCTCACCGCCCCAGATAATTGCATAATAATTATCGGCATCATCACTATTGTAGTAATCACGTGCCGTATTAACGACGTTGGAATAATTACTAATCATTCATATCACTTGTTATTAATAACAGTTTTCACGGTATTCTTTCTCGGCAACATGCACCAAAAAGTCAGGTTCATGAGCTTTAAAAGTTTCCTGAAAATCACCATAGGTTTCGATGTGCTGAAAGCCGACTTCATGCATTAAGCGGCGGGTGTATTTTTTTCTCAGGGGAAACATATTTAAATGGTACTCAGCACCATCTGGAAATCGATAACAAAATCTTGTTAATCCCTCGTCAACGTGTTCCGGTTCCGCGGAAACATTGTCACCACAGTAATAATATTTATGTTTTGTGGAAAAACCTTTATCCAGGATGGCGTCATAATTACGTTGATCGAGTATTAAAATACCATCAAAATTTAAGGTCGCGTAAAACTCGGCAAGGGCTTTCCTACGATCATGTTCGGTAAAAAGATGAGTAAAAGAATTACCAAGACAAATAACGGCATCAAATTGTTCATGTATGGTTTTATTAATCCAACGCCAGTCAGCCTGGACGGTACGCAGGATATGACCACGGTTGCGTCCATTTTCGAAAGCCTT
>CAYMRW010000486.1:0-1304 GCA_964392825.1 uncultured Rhodobacterales bacterium | reverse complement strand
GTTACTTCAAACCCCGCTTCCAGTAGTCGCGCAGAATGAAAACCGGTGCCGGTTGCCACATCAAGAACTCTTTCTACGCCACGGGAACGTAACTGTTCGATGAAAAAGTCACCCTCACTTTGACTGCGAGATTCCCAATCAATCAGTTCGTCCCACTTTTCAACAAAACTTTTTACGTATTCTTCTTGATAGTGATCTGTGTGCCGGATCTGTAAAGGGTCTTTTTGAAGTGCTGCTTGATGTGAATCTTGCATAATGCCTCTCTTTGTTGACTGATAAGATATAGGCAATTTTGTAAAAAGCCCGTGCAAGATGCTTCTATGATGTTTTATTGAGTGAAAAAAAAAGACTATTATTTGAGAATCGCATACAGCTAAAAGAACAATTAATTAACACAACTTAGCGTAATGATAGGGTTTAATTCAAAATATAGTTAATGATTAAATTTTAGTTGTGGCATGATAACAAATAATTACCTAACCTCAAAGGAATTTACTAAAATTAAAAAAGCAAAAAAGTCGTAAATTATTTGTTTGAAATCGATTATATGGTTGTTTTTTTAAAGGAATCCCTGTGTTAAATTTTAAGAAAAAAAGTTATTTTTATAGAGATTTTTTATTTCCTGAATTTACGATTTTAATAAAAAAAAGGATTATATTACAAAAAAAAATAATGCTATTTTCATTAACTTGAAACAATAATATGGTAACGATAAGTTTTATTAGAAGAATATTTTGCCTTTAAAGAAATGTTTGTATAAATGAAAGAATTTCTTATTTCACGGTGTAGTTGAAGGCTAAACTAACATACCGAAAATACGCGATTTAAATAATTAACAGTGGTTTCAAAAATTTGTGACGGTTAGAAACATCGAGTCGCTGTAACGCTTGAACTAGGAGACGTGAGCAGGTTTTGAAACAACTTTTAGGTTAATTTGCAACTATTTGTCTCACACTGTACGTTCAAGTTTCCTATCATCGTTAACTGGGACAGATACCCAGCGTCTGCAAACGCTCATAAACCTGGGTTTCTGGCCCATCTAGGGAGCCAGGCACATCTGGGGAGCCAATATTTCGGACTGTTAAGTTGCAATCCGCTTGGCATATGCTCTGTTCGCTAGGATGGATGGGATGCGACAAGATAATGAGCCGTGTTCCGTTGAACCCACCAATGATCAAATTGCTTATTATGAAAATAGACTGCTTCGTTTTTAAAACGAACATCCGTTATAACAAAAAGAATAAAGGGGTTAAGTCTGAATGGCACTTACTTAGCAAATAACCCATTAAAATAATTGCAAAAGC
>CAYMRW010000485.1:0-2089 GCA_964392825.1 uncultured Rhodobacterales bacterium | reverse complement strand
CGAACAACACGACCAGGTTGGCGCCGAGCAGGAAGAACCAGTCGAACGTCTTGGTGGTGAAGTCGAACATCGCCTGGAATATGGCGGCGGCCTGCTCGGGCAAGGCGATCGTGTAGAACACGAAGACCACGACCGAGATGCCTGATATCATGAAGACCGGGTTGTGGACGTCGAAGCCGAACGGGCCCACCTTGCCTTCGAAGTTGTCCTGACCGATCTCGTATGCGGTTTCGATATGACCGGTGTCGTCCGGCGTCGTGTCCGTCATCGAGCTCTCTCCTGCGTCCCGGTTTCTCCCACACTGGCACGACTCGGCCCGAAAGCACAAACGTGACGGCGGTAGCGGGGCATTGACCCCGCCGGGCGCCGTCGCGAGAACGGCGGCCATGACGGTCTCTTCCCGACCCTCCCGCGCCATCGGGGCCGGTCTCTGGGTCGCGTTCTTCGCGGCGATCCTGCTCGCCTGGGCGGTGCTCTGGCGCATGGCCGGCATGGCGGGGTTGGACCCGTTCGGACGTTCGGTCGCGCCGGCGATGATGACGGCGGTGACGTTCGGGCCGCTCTTCGGGATGTGGGCGCTGATGATGGCGGCGATGATGCTGCCGACGCTGGTGCCGACGCTCGCGACCTACGCGGCGCTGGTCCGGCAGGGTGCGGGATCGCCCGGCGGGTGGGCCGGGGTCGTCGCCGGGTACCTGATCGTTTGGGTGGGGTTCGCCGCGGTCATCGCGCTGGCGCAGGCCGGGCTGCGCGGCGCCGGCGCCATCGACGACCTCGGCGCCATGGGCTCGGCCCGGGCGGCGGGCGCGCTGCTCGTGTTGGCGGGGCTTTGGCAGTTCACCCGGGCCAAGGAGATCTGCCATGGCGTCTGTATCGCGCCAATGACGTGGTTCCTCGCGAAGTGGCGCTCCGGACCAAGTGGCGGGGTGCGGATGGGCGCGGGTCTCGGCGCGTTCTGCGTCGGCTGCTGCTGGACCTACATGGCGCTGGGCTTTGCCGGCGGCACGATGAACCTTGCCTGGATGGGGATCGCGACCGCACTAATGGTGCTCGAGAAGCTTCCCGCCGCCGGCCACGCGGTGATGCGGCCCGCGGGGGCGCTGATGATGGCGGGCGGCATCGTCTGGGGGGTGTCCTGATGGCGACCGGCGATCGGCTGAGGGTGCGCGACCGGATCGTGCAGCAGATGGCGAACCCGCTGCGCCGCCGGCAGCAACCGACCGACTGGCGCATCCGGGGCGAGCTGTTCCTGAACTGCTCGTGCGAGGTCTTCTGTCCCTGCGTCGTCAGCCTCGGCCGCCATCCCCCGACCGAGGGTTCCTGCCGCACCTGGATGGCGATCGCCATCGACGAGGGGCACTACGAGGGCGAGGACCTCGGCGGGCTGAACGTCGCCCTCCTCGTCGAGATCCCGGGGCGCATGGCCGAGGGCGACTGGCGCGTCGCGGTCTACGTCGACGAGGGCGCGAGCCAGCGCGCCTATGACGGGCTCATGGCGATCCTGTCGGGCGCCGCGGGCGGCACCACGGGGCTTTTCACCATGCTCGTCTCCACAATCCTCGGGGCCGAGCGCGCGCCTGTCGTCATCGAACGCGACGGCCGGCGGCGGCGGATCGCGGTCGGGCGCCGCATCCAGGGCGAGATCGAGGCGCTCGAAGGGGCCGCGCCCGAGCATCCGGTGGTGATCTCGAACTCGCGCTACTGGATGGGGCCCGACATCGTCGCCGCCCGCGGGCTGAGGAGCCGGGTCCGCGACTACGGCCGTGTCTGGGACTTCGACGGCAAGTCCGCCGAGATCTGCGCCATCGACTGGCGCGGCCCGTGACGTCCGGTGCCACCATGCCGACGACGGCGCCTCACGTCGCCTCGACGCCGGCGTCGGTCCCGGCCCTTGGCGCCGGGAGCGGATGGCGGCGCGCCACCGCCCCCGGTCGCCGGCCACGGCATCTCGGCCACAGAACCGCCGGGAATGCGGCCGCCGGCGGGGCGGCGCGGCCGGACACCAGAGGGCGGGACGGGCCGTGATCGGCGCCTGGCACGTGCAGACCATGGCGCGCTACAACGCCTGGCAGAACCGCTCGCTCTACAC
>CAYMRW010000484.1:0-2094 GCA_964392825.1 uncultured Rhodobacterales bacterium | reverse complement strand
TGCTCGTTGAGGTAGTACTCGCGCTGGGTCCGCTCCATCTGGCTCTTGACGCGGGTCTTGATCTTCTTCTCGACCTGCAGAACCGACATCTCGCCCTGCATCAGGCCGTAGACCTTCTCGAGCCGCTCGGCCACGGCCAGCGTCTCGAGAAGCTCCTGCTTCTGCCCGACCTCTACCCCCAGGTGCCCGGCCACGGTGTCGGCGAGCTTCGACGGCTCGCGCGTCTCGGCGACCGAGGCCAGAGCCTCCTCGGGAATGTTCTTCTTGACCTTGGCGTAGCGCTCGAACTCGGTCGCCACCGACTTCGTCAGGGCGGCCACGGTGTCGGCGTCGCCCACCTCCTCGGCCAGGATCTCGGCGCGCGCCTCGAAGAAGCTGTCGTTCTCCACATAGCCGGTGATGCGGACGCGGGTCCGCCCTTCGACCAGCACCTTCACGGTGCCGTCGGGAAGCTTGAGGAGCTGCAGGACGTTCGCCAGAACGCCGACACCGTAGATGCCGTCGGTCGTCGGATCGTCGACGCCAGGGTCGATCTGGCTCGACAGCAGGATCTCCTTGTCGTCCGCCATCACCTCCTCCAGCGCGCGGACCGACTTCTCGCGCCCCACGAAGAGCGGCACGATCATGTGCGGGAACACGACGATGTCGCGCAGCGGCAGGACCGGGTGGCTCTCTCGAATCTTGTCAGCCATCAATCTTCCTTCCTAGCGAGACGGAACCGGCCCCGATCATCGGCAGCCACGTCCGGCTCCTCGCAGACCCGAACAGGTGGGCATGGTTCCTGAATTGTTCAACGACGGCCATTCCGCCGAACGGGTGGTCCTGGTTCAATTCACGGTGCAAGCGGCACCTTCCAATGTAGACCGACTTGCACCCGACGTCACGCGGCCGCTGTACGCAGGTGCTCAAAGTCCGCAACGAAGGCCGCCGTCGCACCCTTCGATATCGCGTCCCCGAGCCCACGCATCAGCGCCTGGTAGTAGTGCAGGTTGTGCCAGGTGAGCAGCATGCCGGCGATCATCTCTCCGGCGCGCACGACATGGTGCAAGTAGGCGCGGCTGTAGCCCTCGCAGGCCGGGCACGTGCATTCCGGATCGAGCGGCGCCGGATCGTCGCGGTGGCGCGCATTCCTAAGGTTCACCACCCCGTGCCGCGTGAACGCCTGCCCGGTCCGCCCGGATCGCGACGGCAGCACGCAGTCCATCATGTCGACCCCGCGCAACACGGCGCCGACGATGTCGTCGGGCTTGCCCACCCCCATCAGATAGCGCGGCCGGTCCGCCGGCAGCATTTCAGGCGCGTGGTCCAGGACGTCGAGCATCGCCGCCTGCCCCTCGCCCACCGCCAGTCCGCCGATCGCGTAGCCGTCGAACCCCGTCGCGCGAAGCGCCGCCGCGCTCTCTTCCCTGAGGTCGCGATGGACCGAGCCCTGCTGGATGCCGAAAAGCGCGTGGCGGGGGCGGTCGCCGAACGCCGCCTTGGACCGGTCCGCCCAGCGCATCGACAGGCGCATCGATCGGGCGGCCTCGGCCTTCTCCACCGGGAACGGCGTGCACTCGTCGAAGGCCATCACGATGTCCGAGCCGAGGAGGCGCTGGATCTCCATCGACCGCTCCGGCGTCAGCTCCTGCGGCGAGCCGTCGATATGGCTGCGGAACGTGACCCCGCGCTCGTCGAGCCGGCGCAGCGCCGCCAGGCTCATCACCTGAAAGCCACCGGAATCCGTCAGGATGGGCTTCGACCAGTTCATGAATCGGTGCAGCCCGCCGAGCGCGGCGACCCGTTCGGCCCCGGGGCGCAGCATCAGGTGGTAGGTGTTGCCGAGGACGATGTCGGCGCCCGTCGCTGCGACGCTTTCAGGCAGCATCGCCTTCACCGTGCCGGCGGTGCCCACGGGCATGAAGGCGGGCGTCCGGATGTCGCCCCGGGACGTGCGGATCACGCCCGTGCGGGCGCGTCCGTCCGTCGCGAGCAGCTCGAAGGAGAAGGAACGCATCGCGCGCCCTTACCGCGTCGTTGCCCGTCGCGCGAGGGGCGCCGGGCGGGTCGCCATGCTAAGCGTCGCTCGTCCGACATAACGCGAGAGTCGCCCGT
>CAYMRW010000483.1:0-2095 GCA_964392825.1 uncultured Rhodobacterales bacterium | reverse complement strand
ACTTGGCGTGGCGGATGAGCGTCAGGCGCAGGCTCATGGCGCCACCCGGGCAGCGCCGCCGGCGGGGCCGTGGGGATGGCGGTCGCCGAGCCGACCGGCGCGGGGGATCGGGCGCCGACGCTGGATCATCGGGCGGCGCGGATGAGGGTGCCGGCGCCGTGCTCGGTATAGAGCTCGAGCAGGCAGGCGTTCGGTGCGCGGCCGTCGAGGATGACGACGGCGCGGACGCCGCCTTCGATCGCGGCGAGGGCCGTCTCCACCTTGGGGATCATACCGCCCGCGATGACGCCGCCCGCGATCATGTCGCGCGCCGCCGTCGCGTTCAGTTCGCCGACGACGGTGCCGGCGGCGTCCTTCACCCCCGCCACGTCGGTCAGCAGCAGCAGCCGGTCGGCACCCAGCGCCGCCGCGATGGCGCCCGCTGCCGTGTCGCCGTTGACGTTGTAGGTCTCGCCGCCGCGGCCGCCGCCGATCGGGGCGATGACCGGGATGATGCCGCCGCGGTGCAGGTCGCGCAGGACCGCGACGTCGAGCGAGGCCGGCCGACCGACAAAGCCCAGATCGGCGGCGTCGGGCTCGCACAGCATCAGGTTCGCGTCCTTGCCGCTCAGCCCGACGCTGCGTCCGCCCTGACCGTTGATCGCCTGCACGATGCGCTTGTTGACGGTGCCCGCGAGCACCATCTCGACGACCTCGGCCGTCGCCGCGTCGGTCACGCGCTTGCCGTCTCGGAACGTGCTCTCGACGCCGAGGCGGGCAAGCGTCTCGTTGATCATCGGGCCACCGCCGTGGACGACGACCGGATTGACGCGGACCTGCTGCATCAGCACGACGTCGCGCGCGAACTCCTCCATCGCCTCGGGGGTGCCCATGGCGTGCCCGCCGAGCTTGATGACCACGGTCGCGCCGTCGTAGCGCTGCAGGTAGGGCAGGGCCGAGGAGAGCGTGCGCGCAGTTGCGATCCAGTCGCGGTTCATCGGCCCCGGTACCCCGTCCCGGCCTCCGTGATACCGGGGCCGGCTGGGGGGCTCAAGCGATCCCGGCGATGACGGCGCGCAGCGCGGCGATGCCGTCGCCCGATGCCGCGGAGGTCGCGACGATCTCGGGAAAGACGGCGGGGTGCGGGGCGAGCCGCGCGCGCACGGCGTCGAGGGTCACGCCGCCCTTCTTGTCCGTCTTGGTCAGGACCGCCTGGAACGGCACCGCGGCGCGATCGAGAAGGGCCATGATCTCATCGTCGGGCGGCTTCACCCCGTGCCGGCTGTCGATGAGGACGAAGGCGCGCCGCAAGGTCGGCCGCCCGGCCAGATAGGCGCGGACGAGGCGCTGCCAGGCATCGACGGTCTGCAGCGGCGCCTTGGCGAAGCCGTAGCCGGGCAGGTCGACGAGGTAGCGGTCGGCCAGCGTGAAGAAGTTGATCTCCTGCGTGCGACCCGGCGTGTTCGACGTGCGGGCGAGCGCCTTCTGCCCGGTCAGCGCGTTGATGAGCGACGATTTCCCCACGTTGGAGCGGCCGGCGAAGCAGACCTCCACGCGGTCGGCCGGCGGCAGGCCGTCCATTGCGACGACGCCCTTGAGGAACCCGGCGCCGCCGGCGAAGAGGCGACGCCCCGTCTCGACCGCCTCTTCGTCGGGCTCCGCGATGGGGAAGGCGAGGGTCACTGGGCCCGTTCGAGCGCGTCGATGTCGGCGCCGCGGATCGCCGCGAGGTTCGCGAGGATCCGCTCGATCGGCCAGTCCCACCAGGCCGCTGCGAGGAGGCGCCGGGCGGTGTCGGCGTCAAAACGGTGGCGGATGATGCGCGCCGGGTTGCCGGCGACGATTGCGTAGGGCGGGACGTCGCGGCCAACGACGGCGCGCGCGGCGACGATCGCACCGGCGCCGATGGTGACGCCGGGGAGGATCCAGGCCTCCGCCCCGATCCACACGTCCGGGCCGATCCGCGTGTCGCCCTTCGACTGGCCGATATAGGTCGCGGCGTCGAAGTCGCCCCAGCCGGGGAAGATGTCGAACGGAAAGGTCGAGAAGCCGGTCATGTCGTGGTTGGCGCCGTTCATGACGATGCGCGCGCCGGTGGCGATTGCGGCGAAGGCGC
>CAYMRW010000482.1:0-2111 GCA_964392825.1 uncultured Rhodobacterales bacterium | reverse complement strand
CGCGGCGCAGGCGGTGGCGCTCCTCGACGCTCGGCTCGCCGCGGTGCCGGATCTGGCGCGGCGCGCCTGGCTCTGCACGGCGACGTGGCCCGATGGCACGGTGCGCCCCCTCCTCGCGGTGGAAGAGGCGGTGCCGGACGCCGCCGACGCCATCGCCCGCTTCCTCGGCGAGGCGCTGGCGTTCGCGGGGATCGAGACGCCGCTCGACGTCCTCGGTGTGACGGCGGGCTCGAGCCTCGTCCCGCGTCTCGACCGGGTCGCCCTCCGCTTCGACATCGCGCCGCCCGGGCCCGGCCGCGACCCCGCGAAGCCGCCGCGCCTGCGCTGAGACGCGAGCCGCTCGGCCTTGGGGTCCATGCAGGACCCCCCTCCCCCGGGCCGACCACGATGGTCGAGGGCGGAACTGCGAGGGGCGCCGCCCGACCGGATCATGCGCCGGGCGGTTCAGTAGCCGGCGTGGCGGTCGACGAGGTGGAGGAGCGGCTCGCCCGCCTCGCCGCGGCGGACGTTCTCGGCGATGACGCGGGCCGCCGTCCCGGGCCGCGTCGCCGAGGCGATGTGCGGCGTCACGGTGACGTTCGGATGCGCCCAGAACGGATGCTCCTCCGGCAGCGGCTCGTCGCGGAAGACGTCGAGCGTCGCGTGGCCAAGCGCCCCGGAATCGAGGGCGGCGAGGAGCGCGTCGTCGTCGATCAGGCCCCCGCGCGCGGGGTTCACGATGACGGCGCCGGGCGGCAGAAGCGCCAGCCGCCGGGCGTCGAGCAGGGTCTCCGTCTCCTGCGTCAGCGGCAGCAGCAGGACCAGGATCTCGGCATCCCGCAGCAGACCGGACAGCCCGTCGTCGCCGGAGCGGCAGGCGACGCCGTCGATCGATTTCGGCCGCCGGCTCCATCCGGCGACGTCGAAGCCGTGCCGGGCGAGGGCGGACGCTGCGGCACCGCCGAGTTCGCCGAGGCCGAGCACGCCCACCCGCCGCTCGGCCGCGAGCGGCGGCACCCGCTTCGTCCAGTCGCCCGGCGCGCGCAGGACGTCGGCGTCGAGCCCGACGTGGTGCCGCAGAACATGCGCTGCCACGTAGTCGACCATGCCCGCGGTCATGCCCGGCTCGACCATGCGCGTCAGCGGCTGCGTCAGCGTCGGGTTGGGCGCGATGCGCTCGACGCCGGCCCACGTGCCGAGAATGGCCTTGGCGCGGACGAACGGCCGGAAGTCGTCGACGACGCCGCCGAGAACGACGTAGTCCACACTCTCGGGCAAGTGGTCGGGGGCGACGTCGGCCGCGATGCCGGCTTCGGCGAGCGCCGCGTCGAGCGGCTCCCGCCACCGCTCCCACCCCTCGTCGCCGGCGGCGAAGAGGACGCGGATCATCGGCCGCGCGGCCGATGCACGTGGGCGCTCTGCACGAGGCCGAAGGCCGCCATCAGCACCAGCATCGCCGACCCGCCGTAGCTGACCAGCGGCAGAGGCACGCCGACGACGGGGGCAAGCCCCATGACCATGCTCATGTTGACGGCGAAGAAGAGGAACAGCGTCGCCGCGATGCCCAGCGTCAGGATCTGCGAGAAGCGGTCGCGCATCGCCATCGCCGCCGCGATGCAGAACAGGATGATCAGTCCGTAGAGCGACAGGAGGCCGATGCCGCCGACGAATCCGAACTCCTCGGCCAGCGTCGTGAAGATGAAGTCGGTGTGCTTCTCGGGCAGGAAGTTCAGCCGGCTCTGCGTGCCCTGCATGAAGCCGCGCCCGGTGAGCCCGCCCGAGCCAAGCGCGATCTTCGACTGGGTGATGTGGTAGCCCGCGCCGAGCGGGTCCGAGGCCGGGTCGAGGAACGTGTCGATCCGGCGGAACTGGTAATCCTCGAGAAGCTGCCAGGACTGTCCGCGCGAGGCGAAGACCGACCAGACGAGCGCGCCCGCTCCGGCGACGACGGCGCCGAAGTACCACCACGAGACGCCGGCGAGGAACATCACGATGCCGCCGCCCGCGAGCAGGAGGAGCGCGGTGCCGAGGTCTGGCTGCTTCAGCACCAGCGCCGTCGGCGCGAGGATGAGGACGAGCGGCGGGATGATCCACAAGGGGCGCGACACCTTGTCGATGTCGAGCCAGTCGTA
>CAYMRW010000481.1:0-2113 GCA_964392825.1 uncultured Rhodobacterales bacterium | reverse complement strand
AAGGCGCATGCCGACGCGCAGGCCCCGCTGACGGACGCCGCCAGGCGACACGGACGTGGCCATGCGGCGGGCGGCAGCCGGCGGCGCGCGGAAGGAGATCGCGTTGGTCATGCGGGCCTCGGATGGCGAAAGACGAGGCCGCCGGGATCGGGACGCTCGGCCGCGCCGTCGCGACGGGCGCCGAGACGCTCCGCCAGGGCGATCGAGCGGGCGTTCTCGGGGTCGACGTAGCTGACGGCCGTCGTCCAGCCGAGATCGCGAAAGACGTGGGAGAGGACGGCGCGGGCGGCCTCCGCGACGAAACCGCGACCCTCCGCCGCCTCGGTCCAGGCACTCCAGCCGATCTCGCGTTCGGGCCAGTCGCCCGGATGCCAGGGCCCGACCATGCCGAGCGGCGCCGGGTCGTCGCGCAGGTGGAAGACGAAGCTGCCGTAGCCGCGCAGCACCCAATGGCCGACGAGGCCAGCGAAGCTGCGCCAGCCGCGCCCCGCATCGACCGGGCCGCCGACGAAGCGCGACCGCTCCGACCCGATGAACGCGGTCCAGGCCGGCGCGTCGCTCGCCCGCGGGGCGCGCAGCACCAGCCGCTCGGTCGCGAGAACCGGGGTCCGCATCAGCACCTCGAGATCAGCCATCGCTCGCTGTCTCCGGATGGCGGTAGACGCGGACGTCGTTGCCGTTGGTCGGGGCGGCGCGGTCGTGCACCGCGCCCAGCCGCTCGGCCAGGGCGATGGAACGGGCGTTGTCCTCGTGGATGTAGCTGACCGGCCGGGTCCAGCCGAGGGCCCGCCGTGCCTCGTCCCGCGCCGCCCGCGCGGCCTCGTAGCCGATGCCGCGACCCTCGGCCTCGGCCCAGAGAAGCCACGCGACCTCGGGCTCGGGCCAGCCTGCGGGATACCACGGCCCGACGAGACCGAGGCAGGTATCGTCCCCGGTCAGCGTGACGGCGTAGCTGCCATACCCCCGGAGCTCCCAGTGCGCGAAGTCGAGGCAGAACTCGCGCCACGCCTCGTCGGCGCTTCGGACGCCGCCGGCATACCGCGCCCGCTCCGACCGCATGAACACCACATAGCCCTCGAGGTCTCTCGCGGCCGGGCGGCGCAGCGTCAGTCGCTCGGTGTGGAGCTCGGGAGCGACGCGGAGGCCGGTCACGCCGCGCCCCGCGCCGCCCGCAGGTCGTGCAGAATGACGACATCGGTCGGGTCGAGCCCCGGGCGTCCCGAACGGACGCCGCCGAGACGGTGCGCCAGAGCGAGCGAGCGGAGGTTGCCGGGATCGATGTAGCTGACGAGGTGCCCGAGGCGCAGGGCGTCCCGTGCCCAGTCGAGGACGGCCCGAGCCGCCTCCCCGGCAAGACCCTGTCCCTCGGCCTCGGGGATCACGAACCAGCCGAGCTCGCAATCCGGATAGTGCACGGGGTGGTAGAGGCCGACCTCGCCCACATACCGGCCGTCATGTGCGTCGAGCGAAAACGGCCCGTAGCCCATCAGCAGCCATTGCGCGACCTCGGACGCCCAAATGCGCCACGCCTCGGCGCGGGACTTCGGCCCCCCCTCGAAGTGCGAACGGCCCGAGGCGTAGAACGCCGCCCGATGCTCGAAGTCGGCGAGAACCGGCATCCGCAGCGTCAGCCGCGCCGTGGTGAGGGTCGGCGCCTGCGGCGTCACTTCTTCCGCCCCAGGCCCGACAATCCGGGGGGCAGGCCGCCACCCGGCATGCCGCCCATCTGTCGCGCCGCCGCCTCGAGCGCCGCCGGGTCCTGCGGCATGCCGCCCTTGCCGAACATGCCGCCCATCTGCCGCATCAGGCCCTTGGCGCCGCCCTTTCCCAGCTTCTTCATCACGTCCGACATCTGTCGCTGCATCTTGAGGAGCTTGTTGAGCTCGCTGACCTCGAGACCGGCGCCCGCGGCGATGCGCTTCTTGCGGCTCGCCTGGAGGACCTGCGGGTTCGCCCTCTCGCGCTTGGTCATCGAGTTGATGAGCGCGATCTGGTGGCGGATGACGCCGTCGTCGAAGCCCGCCGCCTGCATCTGTTTCTTCATCTTGCCCATGCCGGGCATCATTCCCATGACGCCTTCCATGCCGCCCATCTTGACCATCTGCTCGAGCTG
>CAYMRW010000480.1:0-2132 GCA_964392825.1 uncultured Rhodobacterales bacterium | reverse complement strand
CCGCCAGCCCGCCGGCGATGATTGCCCCAATCCACCCCATGTCCCGTCTCCTCGCGCGAAGTGAGCGGGCCCCGAAGCGGAGCCCCTTGCAGGCCGTAATGCCAGCAGTCCGACGCCGATTCCAGCCCAAAGCCAGTCCTCAGTCGCGGAGCAGCTCGTTGATCCCGGTCTTGGCGCGGGTGCGCTCGTCGACCCGCTTGACGATCACGGCGCAATAGAGGCTGACGCCGCCCGAAGACGGCATCGCGCCGGCGACGACCACGGAATAGGGCGGGATCTCACCGTAGCTCGTGCGCCCGCTTTCGCGGTCGACGATCTTCGTCGACTGGCCGAGGTAGACGCCCATGCCGAGGACCGAGCCCTCGCGCACGATGACGCCCTCGACCACCTCGGACCGCGCGCCGACGAAGCAGTTGTCCTCGATGATCGTCGGACCCGCCTGCATGGGCTCGAGCACGCCGCCGATGCCGACGCCGCCCGACAGGTGCACGTTCCGCCCGATCTGCGCGCAAGAGCCGACCGTGGCCCAGGTGTCGACCATCGTCCCCTCGCCCACATGGGCGCCGAGATTGACGAACGAGGGCATCAGCACCACGCCCGGGGCGATGTAGGCCGAGTGCCGGACGATGGCGCCCGGGACGGCGCGGAACCCCGCCTCGCGCCAGCGGTTCGGACCCCAGCCCAGGAACTTCGAGTCGATCTTGTCCCACCAGGTGCCGCCCTGCGGTCCGCCGACCATCGATTCCATGTCGCGCAGGCGAAAGCCCAGAAGCACCGCCTTCTTCGCCCATTGGTTCACCCGCCAGGTGCCGTCGTCGCCGCGCACAGCGACGCGCAGGCGCCCCGCGTCGAGCGCCGCGAGCGTCTCTTCGATGGCGTCCCGCGTCGCGCCCTCGCTCCGGGGCGAGATCGCGTCGCGTTCCTCCCAGGCGGCCTCGATGACGGTTTCCAGGCGGGAGAGGTCCATGGACGCACATCCTTCATTGCGGGTGGCAAGCGGGAGCGGGTGGCTATAGTGGCGGTCGGACGGCGGCGCAATCGGCGGGGAAAAGACGCGCATCATGGACGAGAAGCGCCATCACCCGTTCCGCGATGCCCATCAGGACATCGAGAGCGCGCACGAGATCCCCGACACGCCGCAGACGCGCTCGCCCTCCTATCGGCTGGCCTTCGACGACGAGGACTTCCTGCTGCGGCGCGAGCTGCGCCCGGTACGGCTCCAGCTCGAACTCCTCAAGACCGAACTGGCGCTGTCGGAGAGCGGGATCGAGTCGACGGTGGTGATGTTCGGCGGCGCCCGCATCCCGCCACCCGGCCGCGGGGCGCGGACCGAGGCGCTGGGCGGGATGAGCCGGTTCTACGAGGTCGCCCGCGGGTTCGCGCGCGCGGTGACCGAGCGCAGCCTGGCAGGCGGCGGACACGACGACGTCATCGTCACCGGCGGCGGTCCGGGCGTGATGGAGGCGGGCAACCGCGGTGCGGCCGAGGCCGGGGGCCGGTCGATCGGCTTCGGCGTCGTGCTGCCGCACGAGCAGGCCCCGAACGAGTTCGTGACGCCGGAGCTCTGCTTCAACTTCCACTACTTCGCGATCCGCAAGATGCACTTCCTGATGCGAGCCAACGCCGTCGCGGTGTTCCCCGGGGGCTTCGGCACGCTCGACGAGCTGTTCGAGTGCCTGACGCTGATCCAGACCGGGCGGATGGAGCGGATCCCGGTCCTGCTCTTCGGGCGCGCGTTCTGGGAGGGCGTGGTGAACTTCGACGCGCTGGCCGAGGCCGGCACCATCGCGGAGGCCGACCTAGCCCTCTTCCGGTTCGTGGAGACGGCCGAGGACGCGCTCCTCGCGATGGATACGTGGAAGGACGCCGGAAAGCGGCGGCAGGAGATCCCCGGCAGGGCCGAGATCACGCACGCCTCGTCCTGAGGCCGGATGCGCTCGCGGCCCCCGGCGATGCGTCCGGCGCCGCCGGAGATCAGGTGGCGCTGTCCGGCGCGTCGCCCCAGGCATCGAGAACCGTCAGGACCGGCACCGGCATGGCCGCGTCGGGCGCCCCATGCCGGCCACGGTTCAGCGCCGCGGCGAGGAGCTCGCGGATGATACAGACGTCGAGGTGACGGAACCCGGCATCGG
>CAYMRW010000479.1:0-2132 GCA_964392825.1 uncultured Rhodobacterales bacterium | reverse complement strand
CCGCAGGAACTGCTTGCCGTCCACCCGCCTCCCCTTGCCCGACCCGGCGTCACTGTCGCGCATCGCCGCTCAGAGCGGAAGGCTGCGGGTGGCCTTGATCTCCTCCATCGACAGCAGCGCCGTGACGTTGTGGATGCGCACCTCAGAGATCAGCGCCTGGTAGAACTCGTCGTAGGCGCGGGCGTTGCGGACGCGCACCTTGAGGATGTAGTCGACGTCGCCGGCGAGGCGGTGCGCCTCCTGTACCTCCGGCCGGTCGCGCAGCGCCTCGAGGAACCGCCGCTGCCACGCCGCCTCGTGCTCGGCGGTCCGGATCAGGACGAAGAAGCACGCCTCGAACCCCAGCGCCTCGGCGTCGAGCTCGACCGTCTGCCGGCCGATCACGCCCGCCTCGCGCAGCTTGCGCACCCGGTTCCAGACAGGGGTCTTCGACGAGCCGATCTTGCGCGCGATCTCGTCGAGGGACTGGCCGGCATCGCGCTGCAGCTCGGCCATGATCTTCCGGTCGGTCGCGTCGATCCGGACCCGCGGTTTCGCACCGTCCTCCATGGAGGCGCCCTCCTTTCACAAATTATCCCCTCATCAGGACACGTGTCCTTTTCTGATGGCCTACATGGCAATTTGCCAGAACATTGTTCTATCATAGGCGAGACAGCGCGGAGCCTCGCCATGCACGACATACGACCAGACCCTGCGCATCTACCGCCGGGCGACCTGCAGACGACACCCGGCCGTGTCGTCTTCGCCGGCGCAGGCCCGGGCGATCCCGACCTGATGACGGTCGCGGCCCTTCGCGCGCTCGAAGCCGCGGACGTGGTCGCACACGACCGCCTCGTCCCGCGAGCGATCCTCGACCTTGCCCGCCCCGGGGCGTTGCGCCTGGATGTCGGGAAGGAAGGGTTCGGGCCCTCCACGCCACAAGCCGACGTTCACGACGCGATCGTCCGCCACGCCTCCGGGGGATCGGTGGTGGTGCGCCTGAAATCCGGCGATCCCGCCGTTTTCGGGCGTCTGGACGAGGAGATCGAGGCGGTCGAGGCCGCGGGCCTCGCCTGGTCGGTGATCCCCGGCATCACCGCCGCCTCCGCCGCGGCGGCGTCGCTCGGGCAGAGCCTGACGCGCCGCGGCCGCAATTCGAGCGCGCGCCTGATAACCGGGCACGACGTCCGGGGCCTCGCCGAGCACGACTGGCGCGCCCTCGCCCGCCCCGGCGACGTCGCGGCAATCTACATGGGCAAGCGCGCCGCGCGCTTCGTGCAGGGGCGTCTGCTGATGCACGGCGCCGACCCCGCGACCCCGGTGGGCGTCGTCGAGAACGCATCCCGACCCGACGAGCGCATCCTCGACACCACGCTCGCCGGCCTGCCCGAGGCGCTCGCCGCCGCGGGGCTCGCCGGGCCCGCGGTCATTCTGCTCGGCCTCGCGTCGCGGGCGGCAATGGTCGGTGTTGCCCGGGAGATCGCGTCGTGAGCCGCCGGTTCACCCCCAAGGTCGTCACCGCGAACGCGCTCTTCGAGGGCGACGTCGTCTATCTGGCCGAGGACGACAGCTGGGTGCGCGACCACCTCCAGGCCGAGCTTCTCGAGAGCGAGGCGCACGCGCAGTTGCGGCTGCTCGAGGCCAGGGGCCGCGAAAGCGAGGTCGTGGGGCCCTACCTCGCCGACGCCGCGCCCGGACCCTCGGGCCCCGAGCCCGTGCAGTTCCGCGAGGCGATCCGGACCCGCGGACCCTCGAACTATAAGCACGGCCGGCAATCGCGCCGGGCGCAGCCGGGCGCACGCACCGCCCGCTGACCCTTTCCGTCGACGAGCCCCGGATCGGCGCCGGGCACCCCGTGGAGAGCGATCATGTACGTCTACGATGACTTCGACGCGGCCTTCGTCCGCGCGCGCGTGGCCCAGTTCCGCGACCAGGTCGACCGCCGGATCGGCGGCAGCCTGACGGAAGACGAGTTCAAGCCGCTGCGGCTGATGAACGGGCTCTATCTGCAGCTGCACGCCTACATGCTGCGCGTCGCCATCCCATACGGGACGCTGAACCCCGCCCAGATGCGCGAGCTGGCCTACATCTCCGAGCGCTGGGACAAGGGCTACGGCCACTTCACCACGCGGCAGAACATCCAGTTCAACTGG
>CAYMRW010000478.1:0-2134 GCA_964392825.1 uncultured Rhodobacterales bacterium | reverse complement strand
GGCGATGTCGTGCAGGGCCCTGGTCAGCACGTCGCGGGCGGCGCCGTCGGGCCGCCGCCTCCGTGACGCGCCGCGGCCCCGATCCTGCGAAAGGCCCGGCACGCCGCATCGCCCTGCGCCCCCGACGCGCGCCGGGCAGACGGCGGCGAGGGGACTTCCGGCATCGCCTGGGAAACCCGCGTCCGCGCCATCTCTGCGATCCACGCCGCCGGATTGACAGAGCGGGCCCTCCGATGGCGGCTCCCGTGCAGGGCCGCAGTTGACCGGTGAGCGGCGGTCTTGCCGCCTCGACAAGCCGCGGCGTTTCGGGCGGCGCGGCCTGGTGCGGCGTCGCCCGATTGCGGGGTGGTCGGATTGCCCTCGGCATGGCCTCGGGGCAGGAGGAGCGGACCGGGGCCGCGGCCGGATGCTCCCGGCCGGTCCCGCAATGCCGGAAGCCCCCGAACGCCGACGGGCGGAGGCTCATGGCGTGCGGCGCGGGAGTTGCGGCACGATCCCCGGTGGAGCAGTCGGAACGCGGGGCGCGCGACCCGGCGCACAGCGGGGCGGTGGCATCCACGAAGCGGCACGGGGCAAGAAAGGCTCGGCATGACGGTACATTTCATCGGTGCGGGCCCCGGGGCGGCCGACCTTCTGACCCTCCGCGGGCGGGACCTGATCGCGGCCTGTCCGATCTGCCTCTACGCCGGTTCGCTGGTGCCCGGGGGGGTTCTGGCGCATTGCCCGCCCGGCGCGCGGATCGTGAACACCGCGCCCCTCGACCTCGACGCCATCGTGGCGGAGTGCCGGACGGCGCACGATGCCGGTCAGGACGTCGCGCGGCTGCATTCGGGCGACCTGTCGGTCTGGTCGGCGATGGGCGAGCAACTGCGCCGTCTAAGCGCCGAGGGGATCCCGGTCTCCGTCACGCCCGGCGTCCCGTCCTTCGCTGCCGCCGCCGCGGCGCTCGGCGCCGAGCTGACGCTGCCCGGCATCGCGCAGTCGGTGGTGCTGACGCGGACCCCGGGGCGCGCCTCGGCGATGCCCGAGGGCGAGACGCTGGCGGCGTTCGGCGCCACCGGGGCGACGCTGGCCATCCACCTGTCGGTGCAGACCCTCGCCGCCGTCGCGGCCGAGCTCGTTCCCGCCTACGGCGCCGACTGCCCGGTGGCGGTGGTCTACCGCGCGAGCTGGCCCGACGAGCGCATCGTGCGCGGCACGCTGGCCACGATCGCGGACGACGTCGGCGACGGCATCACGCGCACCGCGCTGATCCTGGTCGGACGGGCCCTCGCCGCCGAGGGCTTCGACGACAGCCGCCTCTACGCCCCCGACTACGACCGCCGCTATCGCCCCCGGCGCGCCGGAGGGGCGGATGGGGACGAGTGATCCCGCCGCTCGGGAGGCGCCGGTGCCCCCCAGCGCGGCGGCGGCGGGGCGGTTTCCGGGCCCGCCCCGGTCCGCGAGGGTCGGCCGCTCCTGCGAGCGGAAGCGGGGATCGTCGGACGGTGCCGCCCGGGTCGCGATCGTCGGCCTTCTGCGCCGCGGCGCCGTTGCCCCCGGCGATCCGGAACCTCCAACGCCCCGGGCGGACGGACAACGGCAGATTGGTCGCGAACGCCGTGGGCCCCGCGCCGAAGCCGGAGTGCCATTCACAGGGCCACGAGGGGTCGCCCGTGCGCCAAACATCGGCATGGCCAATGCGCAGGGCACGCCGTAGGACCGGGCCGCAATGACCGAGGGCAAGGACCTTGCGGCGGGACCCGTCGCCATCGACGCGGCGCGCGTTCGCGCAGCGCGGCGCGACGACGCCCGGCCAATGCTGCCGCCGGGGCTGATGATCTCGGCGCCGAGCTCGGGCACGGGCAAGACGACGGTCATGCTGGGCCTCCTGCGCTGCCTCGCCGAGGAGGGGCTCGCCGTGCAGCCGTTCAAGAGCGGGCCCGATTACATCGACCCGGCCTTCCACCTCGCCGCGGCCGGCCGGGCGTCGTTCAACCTCGACACATGGGCGATGGCGCCGCCGCTCCTCGCCGCGGTGGCGGCCGAGGCGGCGTCGGCCGACATCGCCGTGGCCGAGGGCTCGATGGGCCTCTTCGACGCCGTCGCCACGCGCGGCGCCACGGGCTTCGGCGCCTCGGCCGAGGTCGCGGCG
>CAYMRW010000477.1:0-2144 GCA_964392825.1 uncultured Rhodobacterales bacterium | reverse complement strand
CGCGGACGATGGCACGCGGCGCTGCCGGAGGACAATGCGCCGTTTTCGCGCTGTCGGGGTCATGCCGCGTCGCCATAGGGTCTCGGGGGCGGGAGGTGCGCGACATGGCGCTCGACGACGGACGACGACAGCCGCGTGGCACGCCCAAGGGGCGCCAACTCGACGATGCGGCGCTGGAGGAGGTGCGCGGGCTTCTCGGGGATCGCCCGAGGCGCCGGGACCTACTGATCGAGCACCTGCACCTGATCCAGGACGCCGACGGCCATCTCGCGGCCCGGCACCTTCGCGCGCTCGCCGAGGAGATGCGCCTGGCCATGGCCGAGGTGTGGGAGGTCGCCACCTTCTATGCCCATTTCGACCCGGTGCGCGAGGGAGAGACGACGCCTCCGGCGCTGACCATCCGCGTCTGCGACAGCCTTTCGTGCGAACTCGCCGGGGCGCGCGACCTGCTGGCGACGCTGCGGCAGGGGACCGATCCGCGCGAGGTGCGCGTCGTGCGCGCGCCCTGCATGGGCCGCTGCGACACCGCGCCGGTGGCCGAGCTGCGCCATGCCCATGTCGACCGCGCGACCCCGGAGGCGGTGCTGGCGGCGATGCGCGGCGGCCTGCACGGTCCGGTCGTTCCCGCCTACGAGCCGCTCGACGCCTACCGGGCCGCGGGCGGCTACGCGATCCTCGGTGAGCTGCGCGAGGGCGGCGACCCCGAAGCGGTGCAGCGGACGGTCACCGCGTCGGGCTTGCGCGGGCTCGGCGGGGCGGGCTTCTCGACCGGCAAGAAGTGGAGCTTCGTGCGCGGGGCGGAGCCGCCGACCTACCTCGCCGTCAATGGCGACGAGGGCGAGCCGGGCACGTTCAAGGACCGCTACTACCTGGAACGGACGCCGCACCTGTTCCTCGAGGGCATGCTGATCGCGGCGTGGGCCTGCCGTGTCGACCGCTGCTACGTTTACATGCGGGACGAGTATCCGGCGGTGCTGGAGATCCTCCGGCGCGAGATCGCGGCGCTCGAGGACGCGGGTCTCGTCGCCGCGGGCTTCGTCGAGCTCCGGCGCGGCGCCGGCGCCTACATCTGCGGCGAGGAGAGCGCGATGCTCGAATCGATCGAGGGCCGGCGCGGCTATCCGCGGCACCGCCCGCCCTACGTCGCGCAGGTGGGCCTCTGGGGGCGGCCGACGCTCGTGCACAACGTCGAGACGCTGCACTGGGTGGCCCGGGTCTGCCGCGAGGGTCCGGAATGCCTGAACGCCGCCGAGAAGAACGGGCGGCGTGGCCTGCGCACCTACTCGGTCTCGGGCAGGGTGAACGCGCCCGGCGTCTACCTGCTGCCCGCGGGCTCGACGATCCGCGACGTCATCGCGGCGGCGGGCGGGATGCCCGAGGGGCACGAGCTCAAGGCCTACCAGCCGGGAGGTCCGTCCTCGGGGCTCCTGCCGGCAACGCTCGACCACCTGCCGCTCGACTTCGACACGCTGCAGGGGGAAGGGTCGTTCATCGGCTCGGCCGCGATCGTCGTGCTGAGCCATCGGGACAGCGTCCGCGACGCGGCGCTGAACATGCTGCGCTTCTTCGAGAGCGAGAGCTGCGGCCAGTGCACGCCCTGCCGGGTCGGCTGCGAGAAGGCGGTCAAGCTGATGGAGCGCCCCGACTGGGACCGCGCGCTCCTGGGGGATCTGGCGCAGGTGATGCGCGACGCCTCGATCTGCGGCCTGGGTCAGGCGGCGCCGAACCCGTTCGTGCTGACCATGAGGCACTTCCCGGACGAGGTCTGAACCACGGCCGCCGAGTGGCCCGGAGGCCGGCGCAGACGGTCGGACCGGGCTTTCGGCCGCGCAGCCGATGCCCTACCTCCCTCCCACGAGAGGAGCATCGCGCATGTCGTTTTTCGGAAAACTGAAGGACCGGCTCTTCAAGTCGTCCTCGAAGCTCGAGGAGGGGATCGACGCCATCGTGGCCGAGGGCGGCACGGTCGAGGCGTCGGACGCGTCCGACCCGGGGCAGGTCCCGCCGGGCCCCGATGTCCCGCCCGTCGAACCGCCGCCGCCGTTGCCAGACCTGCCGCCCGACGAGCCGCCGGCCCCGGGGCCAGAGCGGGGGCCGGAGCGGGGGCCCGACGAGGTGCCGCCCGAGACGCCCGATCCGGTACG
>CAYMRW010000476.1:0-2147 GCA_964392825.1 uncultured Rhodobacterales bacterium | reverse complement strand
ATGGGCGCGATGTCGCCGTCCATCGAATAGACGCTCTCGAACGCGACGATCCTCGGCCGGTCGCCGACCGCGGCGAGCTTCCGGTCGAGATCCTCGGGGTCGTTGTGCCGCCAGATCACCTTGTCGGCGCGGCTGTGGCGGATCCCCTCGATCATCGAGGCGTGGTTGAGGCTGTCCGACAGGATCACCGCGTTCGGCAGCCGGCTTCCCAGCGTCGACAGCGCCGCCCAGTTCGAGACGTAGCCGGTGGAGAACAGGAGCGCCGCCTCCTTGCCATGCAGGTCCGCGAGATCTGCCTCGAGCAGCACGTGGTGATGGGTGTTGCCGCTGATGTTGCGGGTGCCGCCGGCGCCGGTGCCGCAGGCGCGCGCCGTGTCGACCATCGCCTCGACCACGGCCGGGTTCTGGCCCATGCCGAGGTAGTCGTTCGAACACCAGACCGTGACGTCGTCGGGCCCCCGCCCGTGATGCCGCGCCCGCGGGAAGGCGCCGCAGCGCCGCTCCAGATCGGCGAAGATGCGGTAGTCCCCCCGTGCCTTCAGGTCGTCGAGCTGCGTCCGGAACAACGCCTCATAGTCCATGGGTCTTCTCCCCCAGTGTCTTGGGCGCGGGTATCATCCAGCGCCAGAGTTTGGCATCGGGCAACGGCAGCACCATCAGCCAGTGTTCGAGAAGCGCCAGCGCCGTCAGCGTGGCGAGGATGGCGAACCCGACCGCCTCGGCGGGCGTCGTCGCCGCCCCGAGGCGCTGAAGCCACCAAGCCGCCGTCAGCGACAGCGCCGAGACCGAGAGCGGGAACAGCCAGTTCAGCCGCCGCTGGCGGAAATGGCTCGGCAGATGCGCGAGCGGCGCGGGCAGGAACTCGACGTTCACCCGCGGCACCCCGAGGAAGATGTTCAGCTTGGCCGAGATCCGCGCCGCGAACAGCACCGCGAAGGTCCAGAACGCCACCGTGTTGACCGCCCCGGCCGAGGCCTGCGCGATCAAGAGCAACGCCGCGACCAGCGACAGCTCGTGCCATGCGACGGTGTCCCAGGCCCGCTTCAGCCGCTCCCACCCCGCCGTCCCGGGGGGGCACGTCAGGCGCGACGGCCCGGTCACGACGCCCGACAGGAACGCAAGCTCGATCCAGCCCCAGACGGCGATCGACGACAGGAATCCCGCGTAGGCTCCGGCGACGTCGCCGCGCGTCAGCGACCAGCCAAGCCCGGCCGCCCCCGCGATCAGGAGCGGCAGGCCGAAGAGCACGTTGCGCCCATGCGCCGCCGGTGCGCCCCGGTCCGCATGCCGGACCGCGCACAGGATCGCCCCGGTCGAGAACCACCACACGAACAGCGTGACGAGGCCCGCGACAGCGACGATCCCGCTCATGGCGCGGGCACCGGGGGCCGGCGCCGGGCGCGGCCCCCACCTTCATCTTTCCCCAAATATCCTCGCCGAAGGCCGGCCCGACGAAGGCCGCCATCGCCACGCGGATATCGGGGCGCGGACGCCATCAGTAGGCCGGCTCGAGCCGCACGCTCTCGGGCGGCGTGTTACGGATCACCGGGATCGTGTAGAGCCCGACGAAGGCCGCGCCGGCGCGCGCGCCAGCCGCGATCTTGCCGAGCGCTCCGGCGATGCCGCCGCGTCTGCGCGCCGTGTCCATCGCGCGGAACGCGCGCTCCATCCGCTCGAGGTTCGGCCGCCACTGCGGGTGATCGATGTCGAGCTCGACCGGGAACACCTGCCGCGCGATCACGCTGGTCTTGCGGAACACTTCCTGATCGTACCAGTCGATGTCGACGCCCAGCGCCTCGTGGAACCGCGGCCGCGCGTGGTCGCGCACCCACATCGTCGAGTACACCGCCGTCAGGAAGAACCGGATCCAGAGTCTGTTGATCCGGCCCTCGGTGATCTTCGGGTCGGTCCGCATCAGCAGGGCGAAGGCCTCGCCGTGGCTGAACTCGTCGTTGCACCACTCGCGGAACCACTTGAAGATCGGGTGGAACCGGTGCTCGGGGTTGGCCTCCAGGTGGCGGTATATGGTGATGTACCGCGCATATCCGATCTTCTCCGAGAGGTACGTGGCGTAGTAGATGAACTTCGGCCGGAAGTAGGTGTACTTTTTCTGCTTGGTCAGGAAGCCCAGGTTCACCGCCACGCCC
>CAYMRW010000475.1:401-2153 GCA_964392825.1 uncultured Rhodobacterales bacterium | reverse complement strand
GCCGCCGCGTGTCTGGCAGCCGCGGTCGCGAGCCTCGCCGCGATCGCGCTGCCGCTGCCGCTGCCGACGCCGGGACTGCGGACGGCGGCCCTCGCGTCGGCGGCCCTCTGCGTGGTCGCGCTCGCCGGTTTGCGGATCGGCGCCTGGCCCGCGTCGCTTCTCGCCGCCGGCATGACCTGCAGCGCAGCGCTCTTTCTGGAGGTGGGTCCCGAAGCGCGTTCTGCGGCGCTCGGTTCGCTTGGCGGCACCGCCGGCATCGCCGCGGTCCTGCTGTTCGCCTGGGGCCTCGTCGAGGAGGCGCGGCGCCGCCTCGGACCGATCGCCCCCAAGGTCGCCGCCGCATGGGTCGCGGCGGCAGGCCTGATGGCCGCGGGGCTCCCCAACTTCTGACCCCGCCGCGGGCCGGCCCGGAGGCATCTGGGCGGGTCCTGCGGCGACAGGTCCCGCCCCATCCTCTGCGTCCTCCAGCCTAATCGACGCAACATCCGCACCGGGGAGGACCTCCGGAGGAACGCCGGCAGATCGTCGGGGGGACTACTTTGGCCATCCGGATACTTGCGCACATCGGCCAGCGCCGTTCGTCGACCGTAGCGCCATCTACGGGTGAACTCGGATGTGCCAAGCCTCACGCCGGCGGTACCACGACCGAAGCGGAATCACCTGGTTGTTTTGCCCCTGGCTAGCTTGCGGGACCGGAACAGGCGCCCTGGAGGGCGATCCAGTCGCCATCCTCGAGGATCGGGGCGAAAGAACCGGTGGGGCGGTCGGCCTCGGCGAGTAGGAGAACGGTCTCGCCGGGGGCGTCGAGAGTGCGCGCATAGGGAATCGCGGGCACGTCGGCGGCGTCGAAGGCCGCGCGGAGAGCCCCGGGCGGCAGCGGCGCGGGATCCGCGGCCGCGAGGCGCGCCGCCTCGGCCGCCAGCAGGGTCTCGGGGAGCGTTCCGGCGGTCAGCAGGCGGAGCGCGGCGCCCGGTCCGGCCGCCTCGAGGAGGGCGAGCACGGGGTCTCGGGCGGCGCGCTCCGCGGCCTCGCTGACGACGAAGCCCGCCGCGACGGCCGGGTCGTCGTGATTCTCGAAGACGGTGCGCCGGAGGACGACGATGCCCCCCGGCAGATGCAGCGACGCGCGCGGTCCGCCGGGAACGAGGACGAGGCGCCCGGCCGCGGTCCCACGAACCCGCGCGTCGAGTCGGGCGAGCGGGGGAAATCCGTCGCTGTCGGCGCAGGGCGGGCCCGTCAGGCGGAGCATGTGGTGCAGGAGCACGGTGCCGATCTCGGTGCGGGTGGCGTCGGGCACGACGCGCGCGGCATGCCGCGCCAGCGCGTCGGGAAGCCAGAGGCCCGCAAGCGTGGCGACCAGGACGAGGACGAGCGCGAGCAGCACGGTGCGCAGCGATCCCGGGCGGGCCTGCCGCCGCGACGCGGCCGCGCGCACGGCGTCGAGCGCGTCGATCATCTCCGGGTCGGCGACCTCGAGCTCCTCACCGGAGGCGGCGTCGCCCGGGGTGTAGGTGGCGCCGCCCCGGCCGGCGATGCGCGTGACGGCGGGCAGCGACCAGTGCGTCAGGGCCTGCCCGTCGCGGTCGGCGATGACGATGGTGCTCTCGCCCACTGCGAGGATGACGTCGCGCCTGGGTGCCGCGCGCGACGGCCGCCAGGTGGCCGCGGGCAGCGGCCGTTCGCGGCCTTCGGGATCGGTCACGGACCGCCGATCGTCACAGCTCGCGGGCCTGCTCGCGCAGGACGAACTTC
>CAYMRW010000475.1:0-391 GCA_964392825.1 uncultured Rhodobacterales bacterium | reverse complement strand
GTCGGGACGCCAGAGCGGCGTGGTCTCCAGCCGGGCGAGACCGGCGATGACGGTCAAGCGGCCACCGCGCGCGCCCTCTCGCGCAGGACGAACTTCTGGATCTTGCCGGTCGAGGTCTTGGGCAGCTCGCCGAAGACCACGCGTTTCGGGGTCTTGAACCCGGCGAGGCGGTCGCGGGCGAAGGCGATGATGCCGGCCTCGTCCGCCTCGGCCCCCTCGCAGAGCTCGACGAAGGCGCAGGGGACCTCGCCCCAGGTGTCGTCGGGCTTGGCGACGACGGCGGCGAGGGAGACCGAGGGGTGGTGCATCAGCGCGCCCTCCACCTCGACCGAGCTGACGTTCTCGCCGCCCGAGATGATGATGTCCTTGGCCCGGTCGACGATCTGGATGT
>CAYMRW010000474.1:0-2182 GCA_964392825.1 uncultured Rhodobacterales bacterium | reverse complement strand
CACGACGAACATCCTCTTCATCTGCGGCGGCGCGTTCGCGGGGCTCGAGAAGATCATCGCCCAGCGCGGCAAGGGATCGGCGATCGGGTTCGGCGCCGACGTCAAGGACAACGACACCCGCGGCGTCGGCGAGATGTTCGGCGAGCTCGAGCCGGAGGACCTTCTGAAGTTCGGCCTGATCCCCGAGTTCGTCGGCCGCCTGCCCGTGATCGCCACGCTCGAGGACCTCGACGAGAAGGCGCTGGTTACCATCCTGACCCAGCCGAAGAACGCGCTCGTCAAGCAGTACCAGCGCCTCTTCGAGCTCGAGGACACGCGGCTGACCTTCACCGACGACGCGCTGAAGGCGATCGCCAAGCGCGCCATCGCGCGCAAGACCGGCGCCCGCGGCCTGCGCTCGATCATGGAGGACATCCTCCTCGACACGATGTTCGACCTGCCGTCGAAGACCAGCGTCGAGGAGGTCGTCGTCAACGAGGAGGCGGTGACGTCGGATGCCGCGCCGCTCCTGATCTACGCCGACCACAAGAAGGACCATTCGGCCACGGCGTCCTGACGGTCGGGCCGCGAGGGCGAATGGCCCCGGGCGCCGCCGCGGCGGCGCTGTCCCTGCAGCGTTGTGCAGGCTGGACGCGCACCCCGGCATGTCCCATACCCGGGCTGCAAGGAGGTGCCGGGGCATGAACTTCATTCTGCGACTGCTGACGTGGTGGAACGGCCAGACGATTGGCACCCAGCTCTTCACCTGGCGGAACGGGGTGAGGGTCGGCGAGGACCCCGAGGGCAACGTCTTCTACCGGTCGCGCGACGGCAAGCGGCGGTGGGTTATCTACAACGGCGAGGCCGAGGCGAGCCGCGTGAGCCCCGAATGGCACGGCTGGCTGCACCACACCTGGGACGCCCCGCCGTCGGAGCGGCCGCTGCCGCACAAGACCTGGGAGAAGCCGCATCTCGAGAACCTGACCGGGACATCGCGGGCCTACGCGCCGCCCGGCTCCATCCGCAAGCCGAACCCCAATCCGCGCAAGGACTACGAGGCCTGGTCGCCCGAGTGAGTGTTCTGCGCGAGCATCCGGTAGAGCTCGCGGCGGGCGTCGGCGTCGTCGCGGTCGCTGCCGCCTTCCTCGTCTACACCGCTCAGTTCGCCGGGGCGCCGCGCGCCTTGGACGACTACGATCTCAAGGCGAGCTTCCGGTCGGCCGAGGGCGTTGTCGTCGGCACCGACGTGCGGCTCGCCGGCGTCAGCATCGGTACAGTTACCGACCTCGCGCTGAACCCCGAGACGTTTCGCGCGGACACGGTGCTCTCGATCGACGAGGCCGTCGTCCTGCCCGAGGACAGCTCTGCCGCGGTCGAGACCGAGGGACTGCTTGGCGGCACCTTCATTGACGTTCAGCCCGGCGGCTCGCCCTTCGATCTCGAACCCGGGTCCGAGATCGTCGACACCCAGAGCGCCGTCAGCCTCGTCACCCTCCTCCTGCGCTTCGTCACGGGGTCGGAGGAATGATCCGCGCCCTGGCGCTGCTTGTCGCCCTCGCGGCGCCGGCGGCGGCTCAAGTGTCGCCCGGATCGGGCGCGGTCCTGCGCGGGCTCGACAAGATCGACGGCAGGGTCGCGGATCTCGACGTTCCGCTCGGCCGGACCGTCGCGTTCGGCAGCCTCGACGTCACGCTTGCCGAGTGTCGCTATCCGTCGCGGAACCCTTCGGGCGACGCCTATGCGCGGCTGGCGATCGACCAGGATGGCGAGCGCATCTTCAGCGGCTGGATGGTGGCGTCGGCCCCCGCGCTGAACGCGCTCGACCATCCCCGCTACGACATCTGGGTCATCGGCTGCTCGACGTAACACTCCGGCGGCTTGCCGGCGGCGATCCGGCGGGCGAGGGTTCGCTGCGGTGTCGGCCCTGGGTGGCGCCGGAACGGACGTCTTGCGCCCTGATCCTGCTTTTCTGCTGCCCCCCGCGGCCTGTTGGGCCGACATGCGGGTTCATGCAGCGATCTTCGGCGGCGTGTAGCTCGAGACTGCATCGCAGGACACGTTCGAGGCGCCGGGACAGGCTCAACCGGCGCGACAGGGACCGGGCCCCCTGTGCGCTGGTTCTCTCCGGGCGGCGAGCGCTGGTCCGCCCTGCACATGGGCGAGCAACGGCATGCGGAGATCATCGCCCTCATCTTCGCGCGGC
>CAYMRW010000473.1:0-2201 GCA_964392825.1 uncultured Rhodobacterales bacterium | reverse complement strand
CCCTCGGTCGCGTTCTTGCTGAACCCGGTCCAGAGCGCCGGCCAGCTGTCGTACATGCGGCACCGCGCGAGCCCCGTCGCATCGACGATGTCGGTGCGCCCCCCCGAGGCGCGCACCCGCCGCGGCAGCCGGATGCCGTCGTGCATCGTGGTGCGGATGGCGCTGTGCCCGCCGGCGCGCCGGTACGCCTCGGCGCGCACGATCATGAGCTGGCCGCAGCCGGCGGCGAACCCCTTGGCGCGGAACACGCGCGCCATCGGGAACGGCAGGTAGCCCAGGAGCAGGACCAGGATCTGCGGCACCACCAGCTTTTCGGCGAGACTGCGCGTGATCTGCTGCGGAAAGCCGCTGACGAGGTCGAGCCGGCGCCGCTCGAGATGGCCGACCATGCGGGCGAGGGCGTCGCGCTCAAGGCGGACGTCGGCGTCCATGAACACCAGGACCGGGTTTCGTGCCGCATGCGCGAGCTGCCAGCACGCGTGCTGCTTGCCGTTCCACCCGGCGGGCAGGGTCCCGCCGTGAATCAGGCGCACGCGCGGGTCTTCGCGCGCCGCCGCTGCGACGATCTCGCCGGTGCCGTCGCTCGATCCGTCGTCGAGCACGACGACCTCGATCTCGATGCCGTCCGCCCGGCGGACATGGGCGAGCGCGTCGCCGATGTTCGCGGCCTCGTCGCGGGCCGGGATCAGCACCGAGACCCTGGGCAGCGCCCCCTCGGGCCGAAGGCGCGGCGGACGGAAAACGAGCAGGTTCGCCAGCGTCACGAAGGTGTAGAGCCCCGCGAGGATCAGTGCCGCGTTGGCGAGCGTTGTCAGCATCACGACTCCTCCATGTGGCGGGGAGAATAGCGGCGACCGCCGGCCAGCGCACGCAGGCGGCTCCACGCACCGTAGACGCCGCCGACGCCCGTCCGCCCTTCGAGCACGCGCTCGAACGCCGCCGCGTCGCGTGCCATCGCCAAGCCGCCAAGCCGCTCCATCGCGTCCCCGAGCGCGGCATCGAGGCGCGCGCTCACGGCCTCCCGCGATCCGCCGGCCTCCACGGGACTGCCGAAGAGGGCCAGTGCCTCGGGGCGCTTCTCGGTCCAGAACGGGTACTCGATGGCGAGCGGGACGGCCACGACCGACGGCGCACGCGCGAGCAGCATCGCGGCGCCGCCGCGCAGTTCGAGCGGCCGCGACCGGGGGTCGCGGAACGTGCCCTGCGCGGTGATCCAGAGCATCCGCTCGGGACGCGAGACGATGTGCAGCGCCGGCCGCAGGAAGTCGGACACGGCGTGCCGCCCGGTCTGCCGCACGCCGAAGATCCCGATGCGGCGCATGAACCGGTAGCGGTCGAGCATTTCTGCATCGATCGGCCCGTAGCCCTGCCGGCCCGGAAAGAGGCGCGGCATCAGCACCATGAAGAAGGCCGGGTCCCACCATGAGGGATGATTGGAATAGATCATGAGCGGGCGGTCGTCCGGCAGGTCCGGCAGCACGGGCCGCGCGAGCCGGACGGCATCGAACGCCGTCCGCATCTGCCGCGCCATCACCCCCGCGAAGAAGGTGCAGAGCCGCGGGGATCTCAGCGCGACGGGGTCGTCGCGCCGGTGGCCGCGCTCACTCGGCGGCGACATTCTCGGGGCGGTTCGACGCCGCGTCGCGGTCGAGCGTGTCGGCCGCGATCCAGCCCGACATCAGCGCCATGGGCATGCCGGGCCCCGGATGCGCCGAGCCGCCGGCGAGATAGAGCCCCGGAACCTGCCGCGAGCGGTTGCCGGGCTTGAAGGCGCCGAACATGCGGCCGTGGCTGACGAGGCCGTAGATGGCCCCGTCGAGCACCTTGTAGCGCTCGTGGATGTCCTGCGGCGTCAGCACGTGCTCGACGACGATCCGCTCCTCGAGATCGGGCATGCCGCCGGTGCGGGCGAGCTTGTCGAGGATCGTGCGCCGGTAGTCGGGCAGCATCTGGCTCCAGTCGTGCCCGGGGCGGAGATAGGGCGTGTGGACGAGAATGTAGAGCGCCTCGCCGCCCTCGGGCGCGACGCCCGGCTCGGTGCGAGCGGGCGCGGCGACATAGGCGGTGGGGTCGGGCGCCGGGCGGCCGTCGTCGTAGATGGCCCCGAACTCCTCTTCGGCGTCGCGCGAGAAGACGAAGTTGTGGTGGGCGAGATGCTCGTAGGCGCGGTCGAGCCCGAGATAGAGGACGACGCCCGAGCA
>CAYMRW010000472.1:0-2205 GCA_964392825.1 uncultured Rhodobacterales bacterium | reverse complement strand
GAGAGCTGGGACCGCGTCGAGGCGGCGCTCGAGAACGCCATCCGGCAGACCGGCAACGCCTACGAGATCGATCCCGGCGAGGGCGCGTTCTACGGCCCCAAGCTCGACTTCAAGCTGACGGACGCGATCGGTCGCGAGTGGCAGCTCGGCACCTTCCAGGTCGACCCAAACCTGCCCGAGCGGCTCGGCGCCGAGTATGTCGGGCAGGACGGGGCAAAGCATCGGCCGTACATGCTGCACCGCGCGATTCTCGGGTCGTTCGAGCGTTTTCTCGGCATCCTGATCGAGAACTACGCCGGCCGCCTGCCGCTCTGGCTCGCCCCGCGGCAGGTGGTGGTCGCGTCGATCGTGTCGCAGGCCGACGCCTACGTGGAGGCGGCGACGGCAAGGCTGCGCACCGCGGGTCTTAGGGCCGAGGCGGACGTTCGGAACGAGAAGATCAACTACAAGGTCCGCGAACACTCGCTGGGGAAGGTGCCCTACATCCTTGCCGTGGGCGAGCGCGAGGTCGAGAACGGGACGGTCACGGTGCGCCGACTGGGCGAGAAGCAGACCTACACGCAGGCGCTCGACGACTTCGTCGCAGACGCGGAAGCTGCGGCGGCACCCCCGGACCTCGCCTGATCCGGGCGACGGACGCGCCCAAGACATCCCCTTTGCTGAAACAATCGGTCGCGCGGCATTGCAAGATACCGCGCGACGGCCCGTCCGGACCCGGGAAAACCGACATTTCCTTGCATGACCTCGGTCAACTCCCCTGACGGCGGGGTGAGGACACGGGCCTGTGTCTGGCGGGTGATGAATCGTCGCACGTAGGTCTTGGCCTGCCGCCATGATGCGGATTGGGACTGTATCCAAGGGAGATCGTCAGATGACCGACATGACAAAGACCTTCGCCGTCGCGGGCGCACTCGCCACCGCCTTCGCGACGTTCGCCGCCGTACCCGCGGCCGCGCAGGAGCAGGAGAAGTGCTACGGCGTCAGCCTCGCCGGCGAGAACGACTGTGCCGCTGGGCCCGGCACCACCTGCGCCGGCACCTCGACCGTGGACTACCAGGGGAACGCCTGGACATTGGTTCCCGCCGGCACCTGCGCCGAGATCGAGCTGCCGGACGGGCGCGCGGGCGAGGCCGCTGCCGCCCTCGAGGAGCAGGGATACGAGGGGCTCGCCCGCGACCTGCCCGAAGGGACCGCCACGGACAGCCTCAAGCCGGTCTGACCGACCGCGCAAGGGGCGGGTCCTGCCCGCCCCCGATCCCAGCCGCGGAGGCCACGCGATGTTCGACCAGGCGACCGACCTGCCGACCCTGCCCGGCGTCGGCTACAAGGCCCAGCACTTCCCTGCGCTCCTCGACGATCCCGGGCCGGTCGGCTGGATCGAGATCCATGCCGAAAACTACATGGGCGGCGGCGGCCGACCGCTCGCGCAGCTCCGCGCCCTGAAGGAGCGCTTTCCCGTCTCCGTCCACGGCGTCGGTCTCTCGATCGGCGGCGAGGGGCGGCTCGACGCCGAGCATCTGGGGCGCCTCGCGCAGCTCGTGGGCTGGCTCGCCCCGGCGAGCTTCTCCGAGCATCTGGCCTGGTCGACGCATGAGGGGGCGTTTCTCAACGATCTCCTCCCCCTGCCCTATACCGCCGGGACGCTCGCGCGGGTCGCCGATCACGTCGACGAGGTGCAGGAGGCGCTGGGGCGGCGAATGCTTCTCGAGAACCCGTCGTCCTATCTCGCCTTCGCCGAGAGCACGATGAGCGAGACCGAGTTCCTGGCCGAACTCGTGCGCCGCACGGGCTGCGGCCTCCTCCTCGACGTCAACAACGTCTTCGTCTCGTCGGTCAATCTGGGGACCGAGCCGCAGGCCTATATCGACGACTTCCCGCTCGCCGCCGTGGGCGAGATCCATCTCGGCGGACACGACGAGGATGCCGACGAACACGGCGCACCGCTCCTCATCGACAGCCACGGCCGCGAGGTCGCGGACCCGGTCTGGGCCCTATACGCCTACGCGCTCGACCGCGGCGGCCTCCGACCGACGCTGATCGAGTGGGACACCGACGTGCCGCCCTGGCCCGTGCTCCGCGAAGAGGCGGCGCGCGCCCTGACCCTCCTCGAGGCGGCGTGATGGGCCGGTCAGGCCAGCCGGACCTCCATGCGGCGCTGCTCGACCCGGCGCTGCCGGTGCCGCCGGGAATGACCGACGGCGCCGG
>CAYMRW010000471.1:0-2215 GCA_964392825.1 uncultured Rhodobacterales bacterium | reverse complement strand
CCACCGTGGCACATCGCGATGTCGGGAGCGGGAGCCATCCACCCCATCAATGGCGCCACGATGGACGATGCCGGAGCATGTTCGAGGCCGGCGTCCGGAGATGACGGCTTACGCGGTCCATCGGGCATGGCATCGGCATACCCGGCGCGGTTCGGTCTTGCGTCCGAGGGTTCCCTGCCGGACCGATGGCACCCTCTCGAGTGGTCAAGTTGCTCGCGCCAGGGACGAGGTCGGGAAGACAGTGCCATCCGATCCCGCCGATGCACGGGCATATATCGATGCAGCGGGGCCCTTCCGGCGGATGCCCGCGCCCTCGACCCGCCGGTCTCTCGCTCCGGCCCGGGGAGGGGCCGAACGGCCCAGGGAGTTCGGGATCACACGGGCAGCATCGGTGCCGTGCATGTCCCGCGGCTTCGCGGTGACGGGGCGGTGCCCCGGTCGTCGATGGCCGGTGCAATGCCCGCAGGCCCGGAGCGACGCGGTCCTTGGACCCCTCCGGCTGATCGAGAGCGCCGCGAGGATGCGGCAACGCGCCCCCCGGGTGTCGCCGTCCGCCAGACCGCCTATGTCACGGCCATGCTTCTGCGACTGAACGGTATCTGGAAGGGTTTCGGCGGCGCCGGCGAGCGGGTCGACGTCCTGCGCGGCGTCGACCTCGAGGCGGCGGCGGGCGAGACCGTGGCGCTGACGGGCGAGAGCGGATCGGGCAAGAGCACGCTGCTCCACCTCGTCGCCGGCCTCGACGAGCCGGACCGCGGCGAGGTCTGGCTCGACGGCACCGATCTCGCCCGGCTCGACGACCGCGGTCGCGCGCGGGTGCGGCGCGAGACCCTCGGCGTCGTCTTCCAGCAGTTCAACCTGATCCCATCGCTCGACGCCGCCAAGAACATCGCCTTCCAGGCGCGTCTTTCAGGAAGGCACGACGCCGCCGCGGTCGATCGCCTGATCGAGCGGCTGGGCCTCGGGCCGCACCGGCACAAGTACCCTGAGCAGCTCTCGGGCGGCCAGCAGCAGCGGGTCGCGATCGGCCGGGCGCTTGCCGGGCGGCCGAAACTGCTCCTGGCCGACGAGCCGACCGGCAATCTCGACGAGGAGACGGGGTCGCAGGTGATGGACCTCATGCTGGAGCTCGTGGCCGAGGCGGGCGCGGCGCTTCTCATCGTGACGCACTCCGACCGGCTTGCGGCGCGGGCGGACCGCCGCGTGCATCTGGAACACGGGCGGATAGGGGCGCTCGCACGGGCCTCGGCGGCGGAATGACCCGCGCGGTCCTGGAGACGCTGCTCGCGCACTGGCGGCGGCATCCGGTGCAGCTCGTAACGCTGCTCCTTGGCCTCTCGCTCGCCACGGCGCTCTGGTCGGGGGTTCAGGCGATAAACGCGGAGGCGCGCGCGAGCTACGACGCCGCGGCCCGCGCCGTCGGCGGCGACACCCTGCCCGCCCTCGTCGATGCCGAGGGCGGAGCGATCCCGCTCGATACCTACGTGACCCTCCGTCGCGCCGGATGGCTGGTGACGCCGGTAATCGACGGCGAGGTGCCGACGGAGCAGGGAAGGGTACGCCTGATCGGCGTCGACCTGCTGACGGCGCCGCCCGAAGCCCTCGCGGGCGACGGCGCGACCGAGACGGAGGTGGAGCCGGAGCAGTCCCTTGGGGTGCCCGGACGGCTCTTCACGAACGCCGAGACGGCGACGCGGCTTCGCGGCCGCGACCTGCCGCCCGTCGTCGTCGCGCCCGACGTGCCTGCGGGCATCGCCATGGCCGACATCGGCGTCGCGGCCCGCGTGCTCGGCCGCGGGTCGGCGGTGGACCGGGTGCTGGTGCTGCCCGACCAGCCCCTTGGCCGGCCGGCGCTGGCGGACGTCGCGCCGGAACTGGACCGGCGCGAGCCGGGCGGTGCCTCGGACGTCGCGCGGCTGACCGACAGCTTCCATCTGAACCTCACGGCGTTCGGGCTTCTGTCGTTCGCCGTCGGGCTCTTCATCGTGCACGGCGCCGTGGGCCTCGCCTTCGAGCAGCGGCGGCCGACGTTCCGGACGCTGCGCGCGCTCGGCCTGCCGTCGCGGCGCCTGCTCCTCCTTCTCGGGGCGGAGCTGCTGGCGATCGCGCTCGTCGCCGGAGCCGCCGGCATGGCGCTCGGCGGACTGATCGCCGCGGCGCTCCTTCCCGACGTCGCGGCGACGCTGCGCGGCCTCTACGGCGCCGATGTCGACGG
>CAYMRW010000470.1:0-2216 GCA_964392825.1 uncultured Rhodobacterales bacterium | reverse complement strand
CATGTCGGCCATGCCGCCGTCGGCGTGGCGGCCGTCCAGGTACTCGCGGAAAAGTTGATACTGGTCCTCAGTCGCCCAGGGCGAGGTCGCCTCGCGCTCGAGGTGCCCGTTACGGCGTGCGACCCGGCGCAGGCTGCGGGTCGGCGCGAACTCGCTGACCCGGATCCGCACGGACAGACAGGCCGAGCATTCGGCGCAGGACGGCCGATAGAGCACGTTCTGCGAACGGCGGAAGCCCTGCTTCGAGAGCGTGTCGTTCAGCTTCTCGGCGTACTCGCCCTGCAACGCCGTGAACAACTTCCGCTCCATCCTGTTCTCAAGGTAAGGACAGGGTTGCGGCGCCGTCACATAGAATTGCGGAGCGATGGGGAGTGTATGGCGCATGTACGTCCCATCGGCGTTTCACCGAAAAGCTTAGCAACGGCCAAACTGTCCGCCAAGCCCCCAGCGGCGCCTAGCCCCGGACGTAGCGACGGAGCGCCGCGGTTCCAAGGACGAGGTCCGACAGGCCCTGCCGCCGGGGCGTGATCAGCATGAGCGCGACCGACAGCATCTGTACCGGGAACACCGCGATCGAGGCGGCGTAGCCCGCGGTGTGCAGGAACGCCGCCGCCTCGTCGAGCGGGGCGCCGTCGCGATCGTGCAGGGCGATGGCCGCGAACAGCATGCCGGGCGTCGCCGACCACCGCGCCAGGCTCACCCAGCGGTAGAAAAAGCCCACGAGGAAGTAGAAAAGGGGGAAGAAGAAGAGGCCGAGGAACGCCGTCAGCGGCAGTGTCACCACCGTCAGCACGAGGATCAGGATCACGTCGACGACCCAGGCAACGAACCGTTTCGTCGGAACGCCCTCGTAGAATTCGGGCTCGTGCTCGGCGTCGGGAAGTCCGGATCCGAAGGAGGAAGCGATCTGGTGCATGGGCGAAGTCCTGGTCCTGGCGTCGAAGGGTGGACAGGCGACCACATGCGTGGCCGCCCGGCCTGCGTCAAGCGGGCGCGCCGTCCGTGGCGTCGTCCCGGGGCGCGCGCGCGTTGCGCGCCCGGTCTTCCATGAACTGGTCGAACTCGGCCTTGTCCTTGGCCTCACGCAGGCGCTTCAGGAACGCCTCGAACGCGTCCTGCTCTTCCTGCAGGCGACGCAGCGTATCGGCCTTGTAGGCGTCGAACGCGCTGTTCCCCGAGGAGCGGAAGCCCCGCATTCGGGTCCTGCCGTTGCCTTTGCCGCCGATCCGCTTGCTCCAGATCATGTAGGCCAGGATCCCGAGGCCGATTGGCCAGAAGACGATGAACCCGAGGATCATCGCCGCGATCCAGGCGGGCTTGCCGCGCTGGTCGAGCCAGTTCTCGGCCTGGGCAGGCCATGTCGTCATCGTGGTCATCGAGCGCCTCCTTTCGCGAGGGATGTAAATCGTCGTCACATGTTTCAGATCGGGATATGGGGGCCGCTCTTCAAGGCCTCATGTGAAAAGATTTCACATCGTGCGCCTTGACCCCGTTCGACAGCCGCGAAACCAAGTGGCACATGCCGTTCGCTGATCGGATGACGCGGCGCCCCCGCGCCCACGACCCCGCCCGCGGCCGCGAGGCCGCGGACGCCCTCGGCCTCGGCGGCGACCTGGCCGCGCTCGTTGAGGGAGCGGCCGGATCGAGCCCCTATCTCGCGACGCTGGCGCGGAAGGAGGCAGACTGGCTCGGTGCGGTTCTCGACGCTCCGCCGGAGTCCGCGCTCGCCGATCTCCTCGAGGCCGTTCTTAAAATTCCGGACGACGCGGTGGGGCCGGACCTCCGTCGGGCCAAGCGGCGGCTCGCGTTGCTCGTCGCGCTCGCGGACCTCGGGGGAGTGTGGGGGCTCGACGAGGTGACGGGCGCCCTGACCGACTTCGCCGCCGCGGCCACGTGCCGTGCCCTCGACGCGGCCCTTGCGCGGGAGCGCAAGCGGGGGCGTCTGCCGGGCGAGAGCGAGGCCGACGGCATGGTCGTCTTCGCCATGGGCAAGATGGGCGCCCACGAGCTCAACTACTCCTCCGACATCGACCTCATCTGCCTCTTCGACGAGGAGCGGCATGCGGCGGCCTATGCCGAGCGGCGCGCGGCCTTCATTCGCGCGACCCGCACCCTCGCGGCGCTTCTCGGCGAGATCACGGCCGAGGGCTACGTCTTCCGCACCGACCTGCGCCTGCGCCCCGACCCCTCGGTGACGCCCGTCTGCCTGTCGATGG
>CAYMRW010000469.1:0-2228 GCA_964392825.1 uncultured Rhodobacterales bacterium | reverse complement strand
CCGACTCGCTCTACCTCACCGAGACCGCCTATCCGCGCCGCCTCGTCCTCCGCGAAGCGGACCGCTCGTCGCGCCTGCATCAGCGCCTTGACCGCACGACGCCGCTCACCCTCGTCGAGACCGGGATCGGTGCAGCGCCAGAGGCGGCTTCGGGCCACGAAGTAGCGCCCATCGGGGGTCACCGGATACCCCTTGCGGCTCACCCGATCTGCGCGTCGGCGATCAGCCGCTCCATCGGGGCGAGGTTGCCCATGGTCTGCGTTTCGTCGTGGCCGAACCGCCAGGCGCGCCGGCGCCGGCGGCGCGTAAGGGCGATGCGCTCGAGGAGCGGGATCCGGTGCCGCGGGTTGCTCTCCCGCCAGAGCAGCGAGTCGCGGGCCGGCGTCAGCTCGAAGGCCGGATCGAGGCGTCGGAGCCGCTCCCGGTACTCGCCGTTCAGCGTCGCGATGTAGGGGTCGTCCTGAAGCGTCCAGGGTTTCCCCGGCCCGGTGAAATGCAGGATGTAGGGATCGAAGCGCTCGACGACCCGCGGCCGGATCCACGGCCGCCCGGTCCAGTTCCAGAGCGGCGAGAGCGGCACGATGACGTCCGAGGCGACGGCGTTCAGCGCACCCTGGTCGCCGAAGCGGTGCCGCAAAAGCACGTCGGGCCGCTCCTCGGCAAAGCGCAGGATGCGAGGGCCGAGCGCCTCGGCCACATGCGCCTCGGGCTGCATGAGAAGGACGCCGGCCTGGAAGAACCGCCGCTGTCGTCCGCCGAAATCGTCGAACATCGCGCGAACGCGCCGCCGGCGCAGCTTGCGCGGCGCCTTCAGGTGCTGGCGGTCAAGCACGGCTGCGATGGGAAACGGCCGGTCGATGCGGTCGAAGAGCCCCTGCACGCCCGGACGGCGGAGGTAGGTGTCGGTGTCGAGGTAGAGGATGGCGCGGTAGGTCCCCTCGAAGAGGCCGGGCAGGACGTGGCGGTAGAAGGTGCCGACGCTGATCCACGCCTTGGGGTGGCGGAACGCCGGCACGCTCGCCACGTCGATCTCGACGAAGCGGACGGGCATGTCGTGCCAGGCCTCCGGCACCGCGTCCCAGTCCGGGGTGCAGACGGCGAGATCGAAGCGCCGTTCGGGCTCGAGCTCGGCGATGCGCAGGGCCATCGCCGTGGCGATCGCGTGATGCCCGCGATCGCACGCGAAGACGATGGCATCGGGGTATCGGGGGGGACGGGACGCGCGCAGGCTCATGGCGCGGGCAGCTAGCATCCCGCGGGGGCTGGCGCCAGATCCACGCCCCGGGGGGTCTTGTCCGGGGGCCGTTACCGTGGTCTTCGGACGCTTACCAAATGACCGCGACGAGGGGTGAGCGGATGTCTCCGGCGCTGATCTATGCCGCGCTCGGCCTTGCCATCGCGGCGGAGGTCATCGCGACCACCGCGCTGGCGCGGACGGAGAGCTTCACGCGGCTCGGTCCGAGCCTCGTCACCGTCGCGGGCTATGCGTTGGCCTTCTACTTCCTGTCGATCACGCTGCGCTTCATGCCGACGGGCGTCGTCTATGCCGTCTGGTCCGGGCTCGGCATCGTGCTGATCGCCGCGATCGGGTGGATCTGGTTCGGCGAGCGTCTCGACCTGCCGGCGGTCATCGGCCTCGGCCTGATCATCGCCGGCGTGGTGGTCGTCAACGTCTTCTCGCAGACGGTCCCGCACTGAGCCCGCACGTCAGCCGTAGACGAGGTTCGGCAGCCAGGTGATGACGCCGGGAAACAGCATGCATATGGCAAGGCCCACGATCTGCAGCGCCAGGAACGGCAGGGCCGAGCGGAAAATGTCGGTCATCGGGATCTCGGGCGGGGCGACCCCGCGCAAGTAGAATAGCGCATAGCCGAAGGGCGGCGACAGGAAGCTCATCTGCATGTTGACGAGGTAGAGGACGCCGAACCAGAGAACCAGGTCGTCGCCCGACTCGAGCCCGAAGGCCTGGGCGCCGAGCGCCCGCACGATCGGCACGAAGATCGGTACGCAGAGCAGCAGGATGCCGACCCAGTCGAGGAACATCCCCAGCACCACCAGCACGATCTGCATGATGATGAGGATGCCCCAGGGCCCGAGGCCGGTGCCCTGCAGGGCGTTCTGCACGAACTGCTGCCCGCCCTCGAGGACGTAGAGGCCGACGAAGATCGTGGCGCCGAACATGATCCAGATGACCATGGCGCTGGCCTTGAGGGTGGTCAGGCAGGCCT
>CAYMRW010000468.1:0-2229 GCA_964392825.1 uncultured Rhodobacterales bacterium | reverse complement strand
GACCGCCGCTTGTGCGCCGACCCGGACCACCGGCGCGGCGCTCGACCGGCGGACCCGCCAAGGTGCCAAGCGAGACCGACCCGCGTCGTCCCCACTCGACGAGCCGGAGATGCATTCGGCCCGAGCCTGGAGTCGAGCGCCTTGCCGAGCAGGACGCAACCTGCTGAAACGTGCTCCCGCGCGTCCCGTTGGGAATCCCGACGTCCTTTGGTTTCGACAACGAAAGCCATTCATGCCGGCGGCCGCAGAACTATCGCCCCCCGGCTTACCCTTGCCGCAGGGGAACGTCCGCGCCCGGCAAGGGTCTCGTGCATATCGGGCTCTCTGGCCGTGAAGAGAGCGTAGCCGCCCAACCCAGCTCACGCCCACCGCTTCGGGCCTACTTCCGTCTGCTTTGCCCCCGCACCGAACCCCAATGAGCCATCAGGCACCCCGGTCGCGCCCTGAGCTTGCTGAAGCCCCTAACCTCCGCCGAGCCGTGCCGAGACACGCTGCGACATGAAGTTGGAGGGGAAACGCGACACGAGCCAGCGCGCCGCTTGTCGCTCGACGTCAACCCCCAAATCCCTTCGGGATCGAGGCGCCCTCGTGGTCTTCGATGGGGGTCGATGGCAATTCTCCGGCAGCCCGCCGCCAGTTCAGTCGCGGTGGCGTTCGGGTCATCTCAGGATCGACGTTTGGGCCGACTTCGGCGCCAGCGCGCGACGACGTACCGACCGTAGCGTTGGGACCGGCAGAGAGTCAGCCGCCGCGCCAGATGGCGATGAAGGAGCGCGGCCGCGCGAGGGGGGGGCGTTCTCGCGTCGTCGAAGCGCACGACATGGTGGACCGCAATCAGCTCCCCACGGGGGGCGAGGCGGAAGACCAGCGCATTGGCAAGAGCCGCGATCTCGTGTGGCCGGAGGTAGTAGGCGATCTCCGAAACCAGGATGCGCTGCCAGCGGCCGTTCGGCAGGCCCCGGGGGACCAACGCGCGGCGGAGCCGCACCCGCGGGTTCCAGCCGACAAGTCGCTCGGCCGCGGCGAGTGCCGCCTCCGCGCCGTCGACGGCGTGGACCCGAAGCGCCGTGGCCGCGAGTTCCTGGGTGCCGGCCCCGTCGCCGCAGGCCACGTCCAGGGCAGTAGCCACGAGCCGGCGGCCGGCCAGTGCGCGGCGGCGCTTGAGCGCCTCGGAGCCGGAGACGCGACAGCGCCACGGATCGTCGGTCTCCGTGAACTTGCGCTCGAAGCCGGCGAGGTCGATCGCGCGCGTCACCGCTGCACCTCGAGATAAACCTCGTCGCGGCTCGTCAGCCGGCGGATCGTGGCGTCGGAAAGGACGAAGCCGTTCGGGTCATCGTCGATCACGAGACCGAGCTGCGACCGGTGTGCCGCGACGGCGGCCTGTTTCCGTTCCCGCCACGGGCTCACGTCCAAGATCAGCTCTACGACCTCGCCCGGCTGCGGCCGGGCGTCGTCGACCCCCAGTTCGTCGAGCCAGATCGGATACTCCAGGAGGCGGGGCCGCAGACCGGCCCGGGTCAGCGCCGCGACGGTGAGCGTGTGCGAGTCGCGGTGGTCGCGGTGCGGATCACGTCGCCACGGCGCGAGAACGACAGACGGCCGGAGGGCGGCTGCGAACCGCGCCGTCCGCGCGACCGCCTTTTGCCAGTCAGGGGCGTCGCGCACGATGCCGGCGTCGGGCAGACCGAGATCGAGGCGCGCGGCGTCCGAGGCGCCGAGCGCCGACAGGGCGGCCGCCGCCTCTTCTCCCCGCAGCGCGGCGAGGCGTCGGCGTGGCCATGCACGGGAGCGGGGATGCGAGGCGCCTCCATCGGTCACGAACACGACCCCGAGATCGGCGCCGCGATCGGCGAGCGCGGCGATCAGCCCCCCGCATCCGAGCGATTCGTCATCCGGGTGCGGCGCGATCACCAGCACCGACCGCGCCCCCAGCAGCTCCGCGGTCACGGCTCGGGCGCGGCGAAGTGGCCGGCGACAAAGGCGCGTCCCGCCGCCTCGCGGGCGCCATCGGGGTTCGGCTGCCGGACGTAGGTCAGCGCGTCGCGAAGCCGGCGTTCGAGCGGGTGCGGAGCAATCAATCCGCCGAGCCCCACCGCGCGCTGGACCAGATCGGCAACCTCGATCAGGGCGCGCTCGGCGGCGACCCGGGCCAAGTGGCCATGCGCCGCCGCCGCAGCGGCCGCCGACGCAGGTGCGTCCGGTGCGCAACCGGCGTCCCAGGCGGCG
>CAYMRW010000467.1:987-2236 GCA_964392825.1 uncultured Rhodobacterales bacterium | reverse complement strand
GTGCCCGCGCCTTGGACCTGATCGAAGACGAACCCACGCCCCACGGCAACGCGGCCGAATACACGGTGTCGGAGATCTCCGGCGCCGTGAAGCGGACCGTGGAGGGGGCGTTCGACCACGTGCGGGTGCGGGGCGAGGTCGGGCGCGTCTCCCGCCCACGCTCGGGCCACATCTATCTCGACCTCAAGGACGACCGCGCATGCCTCGCGGGCGTCGTCTGGCGCACCCAAGCCGCGCGCCTCGCCAACCCGCCCGAGGAGGGGATGGAGGTTATCGCCACGGGCCGCCTGACCACGTTCCCGGGCCAGTCGAAGTACCAGATCGTCATCGAGACGCTGGAGCCCGCGGGCGTCGGCGCGCTGATGGCGATGCTCGAGAAGCGCCGGCTGGCGCTCGCCGCCAAGGGGCTGTTCGCGGCCGAACGCAAGCGCCCGCTGCCGTTCCTGCCGGACGTCGTCGGCGTCGTCACCTCGCCCTCGGGCGCAGTGATCCGCGACATCCTGCACCGCCTCGGGGACCGCTTCCCGCGCCGGGTGCTGGTCTGGCCGGTGGCGGTTCAGGGCGCGGCCTGTGCGGCGGAGGTCGCGCGGGCCATCGCCGGCTTCTGCGCGTTGCCGCAGGGCGGCCCGGTGCCGCGGCCCGACGTTCTGATCGTCGCCCGAGGCGGCGGCTCGGTCGAGGACCTTTGGGGCTTCAACGAGGAGCAGGTGGTGCGCGCCGCCGCCGCCTGCACCATCCCTCTGATCTCCGCCGTCGGGCACGAGACCGACACGACGCTGATCGACTTCGCCGCCGACCGGCGGGCGCCGACGCCCAGCGCCGCGGCCGAGATGGCGGTGCCGGTGCGGCGCGAGCTTGCCGCGCGGCTCGATGTCGAAGGGGCGCGCCTCCTCCGTGCGCTGAACGGCGGGGTCACGCGGCGGGGACAGCGGCTGCGCGATCTCTCCCGTGCCCTGCCGCGCGCCGAGGCGCTTGTCGACGGTCCGCGGCAGCGCCTCGACTGGGCCGGGTCGCGCCTCGCCGCGGCCTGGTCGCGGACGACGGATCGGCGGGAAGCGGCCCTGCGCGAGGCATCGGCGGTCCTGCGGCCGCCGACCCTCCGGGCACGGGTCGGGCGTGATCGCCAGCGCCTGTCGATGACGGCGCGCAGGCTCTCGCCCGAGCTGATGCGCCAGGGCTTCCGGCGCCGCGACGAGCGCCTGACCGGGCTTGTCCGAACGCTGCGCCGCGACGCGATGCTGCGGGTCGT
>CAYMRW010000467.1:0-977 GCA_964392825.1 uncultured Rhodobacterales bacterium | reverse complement strand
TCTGACCTCGTTCGCCGCGATCCGGGCCGCGCTCGCCGCCCTCCCCGACCCCGACGCCTCCGCCCGCGAGGCGGCCCTGCGCCGCGACGCGATGCTGCGGGTCGTCGTGACCGGCCGGCGCGAGCGGCTCGACCGTGCTGGCAGCCGCTTCACCGCGGCGCTCGTAGAGACGATGATCGCAGGGCATCGCGACTGGCTCTCCGAGCGCGGCCTGCGGGCCCGGGCGGCCGCGCGGAACCGGTACGCGGCGCTGCGCCGCCATCTCGCCGCCCTCGACCGCGTGCGCGAGAGCGCGGGCTACGCGGCGACCCTCGGACGCGGCTACGCGGTCGTCTGGTCGGGAGAGCACGTGGCGCCCGATGCCGACACCGCGCGCCGGGCCGCGTCCCTGACGCTCCAGTTCGCCGACGGACGGGTCGAGGTCGGCGGCCCCGCGCGCCCGCGGTCGCAGCGCAAGGCCCCCGCGACGCCCGAGCAGGGAAAGCTGCTCTAGGCCGCGCCCCCCGGTCCTCGGGGGCCCGCCGGTTATCAGGCCCGGCCTAAACCCCGACGTCGGGGCCGAGACATTCGAGCGGCTCCTCGCTGCGGTCGAGCTCGATCAGATCGGCGCCGCCGCCGAGGAACCGGGCGCGCAGCCGCCCCTCGTCGAAGAACTCCCAGCAGCGCGGCCCCTCGAGGTCCTCGTAGACGAAGCAGATGGCGTCGCCCGCCTCGTACCAGCGCCCGTGGAGGCATTCCCCGTCGAGGAACGACCAGACGACCTCGCGGTCGTCGCGGTACTCCTCGGCCCCGTAGGGCACGCCGTCCTCGGCGTAGGTGAAGGTCTGCCCCCGGGTCAGGGCATCGAACGCCGCGCCCGAAAGCGGCGTCTCGGCCGCCGCCGGCACGGCCAGCGCGGCGAGAAGGAGGGCCCATCGCATGGCGCGGACGATGGCACGCGGCGCTGCCGGAGGACAATGCGCCGTTTTCGCGCTGTC
>CAYMRW010000466.1:0-2241 GCA_964392825.1 uncultured Rhodobacterales bacterium | reverse complement strand
CCTCGAGGAGGTGGAGGTAGTAGTCGACGACCGGCCCCGGGATCGGCTGGCTGGTTAGGTAGATCACCCGCGCCCGCGGGTAGCGCAGGAGGAACAGGAGACAGAGCAGTCGCTGCTCGTAATGGATGGCCCCGGTGATCTTGGCGAGGATCTCGGCGTCGAGCGTCAGGCTCGGCAGGATCACCACGGTGCGCGGCGCCAGCGGGTCGTCGACGAGGGCGCGGAACTGCTCCGGAAAGGCGTCCTGGAGGCAGGCGAACGCGTGTTCCAGGGTGTCCGCGCCTTCCGGCGGACAGGCGCGGGCTGCTGCCGGCTCGGTCATGGGCGCGCGTCGAACCTCCCTGCCCTCACGTGGGCACGCACGGCGCCCTTCGGACGACGCTAGCGCAAACTGGGAAGGCCGGTCGACCATCCATCGCATCGCTCCGCGCGGTTTGAGGCAGAAGCGACGTATCTCGCGGCCGCGAGGTCAGGATCCGTCAACCCGGTCGCGGCTTCCATGCGCCGCGTGAAGTTCAGATGGTGGATTTGAGACATGACGATTTGGAGCGAGGCAGGCGTCCCCGAACGCATCACCTGGACCGGAACGGAGGAAGCCGATCGGCTCGTCCTCCAGACCGATTACGACCTCGACGAGGTTCGCGACTGGATGCCGCTCTTCGCCGATGCGTCGATCGCGCGGACGATCGACGCGCGCGGCGGCGACGACGTCATCGCGACGGGCTTCGGCGACGACGTAATCTTCGGCGGGGCCGGCAACGACCGCCTGATCGGGGGCGACGGGTCTTCCTGGAGTTCCGCGCACAACCTCCCCCTTGCAAACATGGTGAACTATTTCGGCGGTGACGATACGCTGATCGGCGGCGCCGGCGACGACATCCTCTATGGCGAGGACGGGGCGGACCTGCTGCACGGCGGCGGCGGCAGCAACATGCTCGACGGCGGCTCGGGGGACGACCTCCTCGACGTCCGGCTGGCGACGATCCTCAGCGACTGGCCGGGCAGCGAGCCTGTCGCGGGCTGGGTCGCGGCCAAACGCCTCGCGATCGACGTTCTGCGGGGCGGCACCGGCGACGACCGGCTGGAGGCGAGCTACGGGTCGGACGAGCTCTGGGGCGGGCGCGGCAACGACGTGCTGAACGCCCGCGACGGCGACGACCTGCTCGACGGGGGAGAGGGTGACGACGTCCTGCGCGGTGGACGCGGCGTCGACACGCTCCGCGGCGGCGACGGCAACGACGTCCTCCACGGTGGCCCCGGAGACGACACGCTCGACGGCGGCACCGGCCGCGACACGCTGCGCGGCCACGACGGGGACGACGTGCTCGACGGCGGCGACGAACGCGACGTCCTGTTCGGCGGCAACGGCGACGACGTCATCGACGCGGGAACGGGCGACGACTGGGTCGACGGCGGGCTCGGCGACGACGTCATCCATCTCGGCGCGGGCGACGACTACGTCACCGCGGTTCCGGGCAGGTTGGACGGCAACGACCGCATCTTCGGAGGGTCGGGCGACGACACCATCTTCGGCGGCAGCGAAGCAGACGGCTACTGGCACGACTACTACGGAGATGGCTACGAGTACGTCTGGCGGAGCGGCGGCGGAGACGAGATCGACGGCGGGCCGGGCAACGACTGGATCGACGGCGGCCGGGGGGACGACACCCTGACGGGCGGCGCCGGCGCCGACACCTTCGTGTTCCGCGCCGACGCCGGCCGCGACGTGATCACCGACTTCACCGAGGCCGACGTGCTCCTCGTCCGGCGCGCCGACGACTCGGGGTGGCTGACCCACGAGGAGCTGGCCGGCATGGTCCGAGCCGTCCACCACGATTATAACTCGGGGTATGTGGACCAACTGAGCGGCGTGTTCATCAAGCACGCCGGCGGTATCATTTTCTTCGACGGCGGCCAGATCGCGGAGACGGCGGCCGACGTGCGCGACTTCCTGCTCGCCTAGTGCATGTGGTGTTCGTCGCCTGTCGGGAATTCCGGCAAACCTTTCTCCCGGGTTAACGCCATCCGAATTTCCCGATCTGTCAAACGCTTGTCGGATCTGCACAATGTGTGCAGCCGGCGGCCCGGGACCTGACTGGCGGGGACCTTGCTTGGCAAGCTCTAGCCCCAGAGCGCGGGCTCGGGCGGATGGATACCCGCCGCGTCATAGCGGAGCGGCGGATCGCGGTCGAGCGCGAGGAGCAGCGGGCCGTCGAGGTCGGTGACGGCGGCGCCCTGCGC
>CAYMRW010000465.1:0-2242 GCA_964392825.1 uncultured Rhodobacterales bacterium | reverse complement strand
CGACCCCCTCGCCCGCTCTGCGCCTGGTCGCGGCCGCGGCGTCGCTCGCCCTCTCGGGGCTGATGGTCGCCGTCCTCCTCGCGCTGCCGCACCCGCGCCCCGGCCTCGAGGTCGCCGTCGATGCCCGCATCGGCGAGAGCGGCGTCGACAACCCGGTGACCGCGGTCCTCCTCAATTTCCGCGCCTACGACACGCTGCTCGAGGTGCTGGTCCTCTTCGCCGCGGCGATGCTCGTCTGGTTCACCGGCACCGCGCCGCGCGGGCGCCCCGCTGCGATGGGGCCGGTGTTTCTCGGCTTCGTGCGCTTCGGCGTGCCAACGATGATCGTCATCGCCGCCTACCTTCTCTGGATCGGCGCCGTCGCCCCCGGCGGCGCGTTCCAGGCAGGCGCCGTCCTCGCCGCCGCCGGCGTTCTCCTTCTCCTCGGCGGCGTCTGGCGGCCCGGTCCGCGGGATCGCGGCCTCGCCCGCGCGGCGCTGGCCCTCGGCATCGCCGGCTTCGGCGGCGCCGGGGTGCTGACCTGGGCCCTCGGCGGCGCGGCGCTGCAGTACCCAGCTGCGACGGCGAAGGCGTGGATCGTCGTCATCGAGGCGACGATCATGCTCGCCACCGCCGCCACCCTCGCCGGGCTGTTCCTCGGCGCCCGCCCGAGGGGCCGCGCATGAGCACGACCCTGGTCTACGGCCTCTGCGGCATCGCCCTCGTCGCAATCGGGCTCTACCGCGCCGTGCTCGCCGCGAACCTCGTGCGCCGCGTCATCGCGATCAACGTCGTCGCCGCCGGCATCTCTTCGGTGCTGCTCGCCACGGCCTACCGCGACGGCGGCGCGGCCGACCCGGTGCCCCACGCCTTCGTGCTGACCGGCATCGTCGTCCTCGTCAGCACGACGGCGGTGGCGCTGACCCTCATCCGCCGCCTGCACGAGGGGGGGGACGATGGGCGCTGACCTCGCGGGCGCCGGCTGGCCCGCGCTCCTCGTCCTCGGGCCGCTTCTCGCCGCGGCGGCGGCCTTCGTCGCCCCGCGACAGGCGGCCCCCGTCGGCATCGCCAGCAGCGTCGGCCTGGCGGTGGCCGGGCTCGCGCTCGCCGTCGAGACGGCCGCCGTCGGACCGGCCAGGGGGCCGCTCGGCGGCTGGGGTGCGCCGCTGGGCGTCGATCTGATGATCGACGGTCTCGCCGCGCTTCTCGTCGCCATGACCTGCACCATCGGCGCCCTCGTCGGGGTCGCCGCAGCCAACGACCGCCGGCAGAGCCCCCCGGCGATCAACTGGCCCCTCTCGATGGTGCTGCTCGCGGGGCTGAACGCCATCTACCTGTCCGACGACGTCTTCAACATTTACGTCGCGCTCGAGGTGATCGGGCTTTCGGCCGTCGGCCTCACCGCCATGTCGGGCAGGCCCGCGGCGCTCCGGGCCGCGCTGACCTACCTCTTCGCCGGGCTCGTGGGCAGCCTTCTCTTCCTCCTCGGCGTGCACTTCCTCTATGCTGCACACGGGCAGGTCGACATCGGCGGTCTCGCCGACGCCACGACCGGCCCTGCGACGACCGCGGCGCTGATGCTGATGCTGGGCGGCCTTGCGCTCAAGACCGCCATCTTCCCGCTTCACTTCTGGCTGCCTGCCGCGCATTCGAGCGCTGCGCCCCCGGCGAGCGCGCTTCTCTCCGCCCTCGTCGTCAAGGGCTCGCTCTACGTCGCGCTCCGCCTCTGGCTCGAGCTCTTCGACCCGTCCGACGCGCTGGCTCTCCTCATGGGCAGCCTCGGCGCCGGCGCCGTGATCTGGGGGTCGTACCAGGCCCTCCGCGCCAAGCGGCTGAAGATCCTCGTCGCCTACTCTACGGTGGCGCAGATCGGCATGATGACGATCGCGTTTGCCCTGACCAACGACCAGGGGGCGGAGGCGGCGCTGCGCGGCGCGGTGTTCCTGATGCTGGCCCACGCGGTCGCCAAGGCCGCCATGTTCCTCGCCGCCGGTCGCATCGCCCACCACATCGGCCACGACCGCATCGACGGCATCGACCGCGCCGCAATCCGTCCCGGCGCCGCGCAGGTCGCCTTCGCCCTCGCCGCGATCAGCCTGATCGGCCTGCCGCCGAGCGCCGGCTTCGTCGGCAAGTGGCTCCTGCTCGAGGGGGCCATCGTCTCCGACGCCTGGGTCTGGGCGCTGGTCATCATGGCGGGGACGGCCTTGAGCGCCGCCTACCTCCTGCGGGTACTCGCGGCCTTCGTGCGCTTCGACCGGAT
>CAYMRW010000464.1:0-2252 GCA_964392825.1 uncultured Rhodobacterales bacterium | reverse complement strand
CGGTCTCGAGCAGGTCGCGGAACTTGACCCGCTCGTTGCAGCGGATGCAGGGCACGGGCGTTGCGCCCCCGAGGTAGGTGTCGGCGAAGTCGTCCATCACCGCGTCGCGGAACACGCTTTCGTAGTCCAGCACGTAGTGCGGAAAGCCCATCCGCTCGGCGACGCGGCGGGCGTCGTGGATGTCCCGCCCGGCGCAGCAGGCCTTGGCGCGGGCCAGCGCCGCACCGTGGTCGTAGAGCTGCAGCGTCACGCCGACGACGTCGTAGCCCCCGGCGGCAAGTTCGGCCGCGACGACCGAGGAATCGACGCCGCCCGACATGGCGACCACCACACGGGTCTCCGCCGGAGGCTTGCAGATGCCCAGCGAATTGGGCACGGGCTGCGTGTCGAGCGCCATCGAAGTCGGACCCTGTCAAGGTGAAGCCGCGGCAATATAGGAAAATTGACCTTATTCGCAAGGCCGCACTTTACGCAGAAGTAAGCGCGCGGGCCGCATCCGTTCACCCTGTTTCGTTGTACGGGGTCAAGCAGATGTACCTGCGCAAGGTCGACGGTCCGCGCACCATCACGTTGCCGGACGGCACCATCATGACGAGGGCGGACCTGCCCGAACCTTCCACCCGCCGCTGGGTTGCCAGCCGCAAGGCCGCGGTCGTGCGTGCGGTCGACTTCGGGCTCATCACCGCGAAGGAAGCCAGGGAGACTTATTCCTTGTCCGACGAGGAGTTGCAGGCCTGGCGCGATGCCGTGGTGAAACATGGCGAGACGGCGCTGAAGGCCACCTGCCTGCAACGGTATAGACAACTTTAGGTTGTCGCTTTAGATCTCCTAATCCGAGTAACCGGGGATTAACCATCGCTCGACTAGGTTAACGCCCATCCTGGAACGATTGTGGAGAGAACGGGAATGCGCGTCTTGCTTGTGGAGGACGATCCGACGACGGCGAAGAGCATCGAGCTCATGCTGACGCATGCGAATCTCAACGTCTATGCCACGGATCTGGGCGAAGAGGGCATCGACCTCGCCAAGCTGTACGACTACGACCTGATCCTCCTGGACCTCGGGCTGCCCGATATCCATGGCCACGAGGTCCTGCGTCAGCTCCGCACGGCAAAGGTCGAGACGCCCATCCTGATCCTCTCGGGGTCCGACGATACCGAGAACAAGCTCAAGGGCTTCGGCTTCGGCGCCGACGACTACCTGACCAAGCCGTTCCATCGCGAAGAGCTCGTGGCGCGCATCCACGCCATCATCCGCCGCTCCAAGGGCCACGCGCAGTCGATTATCCACACGGGCAAGATCTCGGTGAACCTCGATGCCAAGACCGTCGAGACCGAGGAGGGGCCGGTGCACCTGACCGGCAAGGAATACCAGATGCTCGAGCTCCTCAGCCTGCGCAAGGGCACGACGCTGACCAAGGAGATGTTCCTCAACCATCTCTACGGCGGCATGGACGAGCCCGAGCTCAAGATCATCGACGTCTTCATCTGCAAGCTGCGCAAGAAGCTCAGCCAGGCGACCGGCGGCGACAACTACATCGAGACCGTCTGGGGCCGCGGCTACGTGCTGCGCGACCCGGAAACCGCCAGCCAGCCGCGCAAGATCGCCGTCGGCCAGTAGGCTCCACGAAGACGCCGGCGGGAGCGACGGACGCTCCCGCAGGCGGTCGCCTCCGCGGGCCGGCCGACGACCCACCGGTCGCGGCCACCGAAGGGCCCAGGTGCTTCCGCCCGGGGCCGGGACGCCCCGTCGCCGCCTTCCCGCGTTTCCATGCGTTCCTATGTGCCCTGCACACCGTCGCCGCGACAATCGTACCCGTTCTCGCAGCGGTTCCCGGGCCCCGGACGCGCTGCGCCGTCGGCCCCGGAAGCGTCCGACATGACCGCGCCCTTCGCCTCCGTCCGCTCACCGACCGCTGTCAGGGTGTCTGGAACAGGGCTAAGCGAGCCTCTATCAGAAGGTCAGGATGGCGGCGCAGGACAAGGACGTCGGCGCACTGTCGCCGGAGGAGGCGGCGGCGGAACTCGCGCGCCTGGCCGAACTACTTGGCGCCGCCGACATCGCCTATCACCGCGATGACGCCCCCGAGATCAGCGACGCCGCATATGACGCCCTGAAGCGGCGGAACCGCGAGATCGAGGCCCGATTTCCGAAGCTCAGGCGCGCCGACGGCCCGTCCGAGCGCATCGGCGCGGCTCCCGCGGAGACCTTCGACAAGGTCCGGCACGCGGTCCGCATGCTGTCGCTCGACA
>CAYMRW010000463.1:0-2259 GCA_964392825.1 uncultured Rhodobacterales bacterium | reverse complement strand
AGCCGACCTTCTCGACCTGCTTCGGCGCCCCGTTCATGCCGCGCCGACCCGAGGTCTACGGCGATCTGCTGCGGCAGAAGATCGCCAAGCACAGCGCCACCTGCTGGCTCGTCAACACGGGCTGGACCGGGGGCGCCTACGGCACCGGGAGCCGGATGCCGATCAAGGCCACGCGCGCGCTCCTCTCCGCAGCGTTCGACGGCGACCTCGACCGTGTCGAGTACCGCACCGACCCGAACTTCGGCTTCGAGGTGCCCGTGCGGGCGCCGGGCGTACCGAACATCCTTCTCGATCCGCGTCGGACGTGGGACGACCCCGCCGCCTACGACCGCCAGGCAGAGAAGCTGGCCCGGATGTTCTCGGAGAACTTCGCGCAGTACGAGGATCGCATCGACGAGGACGTGCGGGCGGTCGCGATCGGCTGACGAGGGGGCTGGGCGAAGGCTCAGCCCTGCACGCCCTTTCGCACGAGGTTCAGCCCGGCGACGATCAGCACGGCCATCGTCAGCTTGCGGAACCGCTCCTGATCGAGGCGATCGCCCAGCGCGAAGCCGAGCCACATGCCCAGGAGCGCCGGCACGACCAGCATTGCCGAGAACGGCAACGTCTCGCGGTTCAGGATGCCGGATTGCAGATGCCCGGCGAGAAGCGTCACGGACCCCAGGCCGTAGACGACCCCCTGCACCACCATCTGCCGCGTCTTCGGGGTATCGAGGGCGAGGAGATAGAGCACCGTCGGCGGCCCCCAGGTCCCGGCGATCCCGCCCATAGTCCCGGCGGCAAGGGCGATCAGCGCCTCGGTGCGCCGCCGCGCGTTGGGGGGGACGCGGAACCTCACCCCGGCGAGCTGGATGGCGGTGAGCACGACGACGGGCACCCCCAGGAAGACGTACATCGCCCGGGGCGGTATGGCGTTGACGAGTTGCGCGGTGAGAAAGATCGCGACGCAGACGACGGCGATGTAGAGCCTGTGCTCGCGCACCGCGTCACGCGCCTCGCCGAGGCCGCCCCGGGCCGTCTGCAGCGCGTTCGAGACCACGATGGGCAGGACGATGCCCGCCACGACGAGGTGCGGTTCGAGGAAGATGCCCATTCCCGAGACCATGATGAGCGGCATGGCGAAGCCGACGGCCCCCTTCACGAACCCGCCGAAGAGGGTCACCAGTGCCGCGCCGGTCAGCGCCGCGAGCGTCACGTCCATCGAGGTCCGTCCCACCGTTCTCGCGCCGGCATAGCGTCGCGGGGGGCGCCGCGCAGCTTGAATCTGGCTAGGACACATTAGGTCCAGCGTAAGCTTGCGCCGCGCAATCATGTTGCGCTGCACCTGCAAAGACCCTAAGGGCGTCTCGTGTTGCGGAAGGGGAACGATCATGGCGCATGACGGCCAGACACACTCCATCGACGGGCGCGCCGACGGCGACACCACGCTCTCCGACGGCGGCATCGCGGTCGAGGCGGCGGCGACCCTCCTGCAGGCCGCGACGGACCGGGTGCGGAGCATGGTGGCGTCGGGCGGCAAGGTCGATGCGGCGCTGCTCGAGCGTCACCAGCACGCGGCCCACGGCCTCGCCTGGCTTGCGACCTACGTGGAATGTCTGCGGCAGATGCAGGCCTGGGCGAACCGGCTCGCCGACGCCGGGGCGCTGGGCGAACCCGAGGCGCTGATCCACCGCATCGCGCTCGCCGAGTACCTCTTGCAGATCACCGGCGGCATCCCGATGAGCCAGGGCGAGATGGCGCGCCCCGCCGACATCGGCATTGAGAGCGAGGCCGAGGCGTTCGTGGCGGTGCCCGAGGTCCGGCGGCTGATGCGCGGCAACGACGACGCTTCGCGGATGCGGCTCACCGCCCTCCTGCGCGAGCGCCGGGCCGACACGATCTTCGGCCGCTCCGGGCTCGACGACGACCTCGAGATGATCCGCGACCAGTTCCGCCGCTTTTCGCGCGAACGGGTCGAGCCGCATGCGCACGACTGGCATTTGAAGGACGAGCTGATCCCGATGGAGGTCATCGAGGAGATGGCCGACCTCGGCGTCTTCGGCCTGACCATCCCCGAGGAATACGGCGGCCTCGGCCTGTCGAAGGCCGCGATGTGCGTCGTCTCCGAAGAGCTCAGCCGCGGCTACATCGGCGTCGGCTCGCTCGGCACCCGGTCGGAGATCGCGGCCGAGCTGATCCTCTGCGGCGGCACCGACGACCAGAAGGAGGAATGGCTGCCGGGCCTCGCCTCGGGCGAAATCCTGCCCACCGCGGTGTTCA
>CAYMRW010000462.1:0-2260 GCA_964392825.1 uncultured Rhodobacterales bacterium | reverse complement strand
TACCTTGGCAAGGTAATGCTCTACCCCTGAGCTACGCCCGCTCGCTGGCGACGGGAGCGACGGTGTGCCCCCCATCGGGTAGCCGGCCGTCTAGCGAAGCCCGCCCGCCGCCGCAAGGGGGAATCTGCGCCCGCCGCCTGTGTCAGCTTCCATCCCCCCGCCGTGCCGCAATCCATGCCGCCAGTCCGTCGGCCTGCGCCATGTGCTCCGTCGTCGTCGCCGCCTCGAACACCTCTCGCGTCGCCGCCAGATGCGCTTCAGCCGCCTCGAGCCGCGCCGCCCGCCCGGTCTTGTCGAACCACATAAGTTCGACGCGGCAAAGGTTGCTGTGCACCAGCGCCCATTTGAGCGGCACCCGTTCGCGGGTCCACTCCTGCAGCGCCAAATGGTAGGCATCGACCGCCTCCTCGAGACGTTCGGTGCCGGCCTCCCGCCCCCCGAGTTCCGCGAGCACGGTGCCGATATTCAGCTGGGCGTTCGCCCAGATAAGCGGCGTACGCTCCCTCGTCAGTTCCTGCAGCGCCAAGCGGTTGGCCGCGAGGGCCCCCTCGAGCCGTTCAGTGCCGGCCTCCCGCGCGCCAAGGGTGGCGAGCGCGGCGCCGAGGTTCAATTGCGCCCCAGCCCAATAGAACGGCACCCTCTCGCGCGTCCACTCCTGCAGCGCCAAACGGAAGGCAGCGACGGCCTCCCCAAGTCGTTCGGTGCCAGCCACCCGTGCCCCCACGGTCTTGAGCGCTTCGCCGAGATTGCTCTGCGTCATCGCCCAGTCGAGCGGCACTCGCTCGCGTGTCCGCACCTGCAGCGCCAAGCGGTATGCGACAATAGCCTCCTCGAGCCTTTCACTGTCGGCCTCCCGCGCCCCGAGGGTCGCGAGCGGGACACCGAGGTTCGCTTGGGTCCTCGCCCAGTCGAACGGCACTTGCTCGCGCTTCTGTTCGTGCAGCGCCAGGCGGAAGGCGGCGACGGCCTCCTCGAGCCGTTCGGTGCCGGTCTCCCGCTCCCCTAGGTCCGTCAATGCGGTGCCGAGTTTCATCTGCGTTCGCGCCCAAGCGAGCGGCACCCGCTCGCGCGTGAATCGCGTGAGCGCTTGGGAGTAGGCGGCGACGGCTTTCTCGAGGCGACCCGTACCAGCCTCCCGAGCGCCGAGGTCTGCTAGCGCGTTGCCCAGTTCGTTGAAGGCTGTCGCTCGCTGGTCCGCGTCGACCGCGCGTTCGCAAGTGATCCCGGCGAGGGCGATGGCAACCTCGAGGTCGAAGTTCAGCCCCATGTCGCGCCCGCGCTCGTGCCATTCCCGCCCCACGATACGCAGTGCCTCGAACAAGGGGCCGCCCTCCGGCAACTCCAGCTCGGCCTTGCAGGCGAGGCGGCCGGCTGCGCTCCCGGCGTCGCGGCGCAGGATGTCCTGTTCCACGCCGGCGTCGAGCAGGCGCACCTGCCGCGCCTTCGACTCCGCCTCCTCCCGGGCCAGCGCCGCGTCGATCTCCGCCGCCGCAGCGTCGTAGTCGCCCGCGGCCGACAGTTCCGCCATCCGCCGCAGCACCTCGTCGACGAAGTCGCCCGAGTTCGACCCCGCGCGCCCCTCGGCCTGCACCTGCCGCGCGGTCTCGACCGCGCGCGTCAGCTCGACCATGGCCGTGGCGGCATCTTCGACGTCCGTCGCGATCGGGCGGACCAGACGGATCAGCGCGGCGGGCGACACGCCCTCCGCAACCGCCGCCTTCGCCTCCGCCATCTTCGAGAGCTTGGCCTCGAGTTCGGCGATGCGCGCGTTCAGGCCGTCGACCTTGCCCTCGATCCGGTCGAGCTGCTCCAGCACGCCGTGCCAGAGGTCGGGGGCGATCTGCTCGACGAAGCCCGGCTGCGCGATGAGATGCGCGTAGGCACGGCGCGTCAGGTTCAGAAGGAAGCTGCGGGCAAGATGCGCGTCGGCGTTGCGCGGATCGTCGTCGCCGTAGACCTCGGGCCGCGCGGCGACTGCCTTGGCGAGGACCCGCTGCGCGATCGCCTCGGGGTCGAGGTTCTGGCTCACGACCTCCGCCGGCAGCGGCGTCACGTGCGGCACGACCTCCTCAAACGAGGTCACCACGCTCTCCCGCAGGCCCGCGTCGGCATGGGGCGAATGCGTGCCCCACGCCCGCCACTCCCGCTTGAGGTCCGCGGTGAACTGGCGCCGGATCCGCTCGGCGTCCGCCCGCCGCCTGCCAGACAGCACGGCGAGGAGGCCGCCGCCGCTCGTCGCCGCCTCGAGCACGCCGGGAGG
>CAYMRW010000461.1:0-2263 GCA_964392825.1 uncultured Rhodobacterales bacterium | reverse complement strand
GCTGCTCGGCCGTGAAGCCGTGGGCGGCGATCATCCACTGGTAGTAGCTGGCGAATCCGTTGTCGCCGATGAGCAGGGTCAGGTCCTTGAGATCCTCCCACGTCTCGGCCTCGCCCGGATGCGCCAAGATCACCTGCGGGTGCTTCTGGAAGGTCGCGGCCACCGAGACCACCGGGATGCCCTCCTTGACCGCGTTGAACGCCTGCAGCAGGTCGCCGCCCATGTGGAAGTCGAGCCGTCCCGCCAGCATCAGCGCGCGGTTGTTCACCTGCGGGCCGCCCGGAACGATCTCGACCTCGAGGCCGCATTCCTCGTACGTGCCGTCGGCGACGGACTGGTAGAACCCGCCGTGCTCGGCCTGCGCCAGCCAGTTGGTCCCGAACGAAACCTGTTCCTGCGCGTGCGAGGCCCCCGCCCCGATCAGAATGGCCAGGGCGGTGGTGCGAACGAGCGTCATCGATCCCTCCGTCATGACGTTGTCCGGGGACAGATGTTAAACTGCCTCCAGTTTCGCGAGAGGTCACCCACCATGCCGGCGCATCCCGCTCCCGAATTGCCGCGATCTTGGGCGATACGCCCGGAAGTGTCCACGTTTTCGGCGCAACATGATCGCGCGCCGCACCGCGCCCCGCACGCCGCGCGCGATGCGTGAGATCGTGCCCCGGGGCGTCCGCGCGCCGTTCGGCGCCTATGCCCACGGGGTCGAGGTGCCCGCAGGATGGCGGCTCGTCGCCACATCGGGGCAGCTCGGCATCGACGTCGGGGACGCGGTACCCCGCGACATCGAGGCGCAGGCCCGGATCTGCTTCCGCTCGGCGGGCCTGATCCTGGCCGAGGCGGGCATGACGCCCCGCGACGTCGTCCGCGTGTCGGGCTACCTGACCGACCGGGCGCATTTCCCCGCCTACATGGCCGTCCGCGATGCCTGGCTCGCGGGCACGGGCCGGCGCCCCGCCTCGACGCTCCTCGTCGTTGGCGGCTTCACGCGGCCCGAGTTCCTGGTCGAGGTCGAGATCCTTGCCGCCGCACCCTGACATGACGGCGGCCCGGCAACCGGCCGAGGCGCCGGCGCAGGATCCTGGAACTGCGCCGCTCTCGCACGTCATTCTCGCGCTGCCCGACGGGCAGGACGTCGAGTTCGGACGGCTGCTCGAGGTCTTCGGCACGCGCGCCCACGGCACCGCGCTGTTCCTCCTCAGCGTGCCGGACGCGGTGCCGGTCCCGGTGCCCAGCGTCGGCGCCATACTCGGGGTGCCGCTCGCCCTGATCTCGCTCCATCTCGCCGTCTTCGGCGACGAGGGCGGGCTGCCACGCCGGTTCGCGGCGCTCCGGTTCCCGGCGCGCAGCGTCGGCTTCATGAAGCGCTACGTCGCGCCCACGATCGCGAGGGCCGAGCGGGTGACGCGCCCGCGCCTTTCCGCCATCGCCGGGCAGAAGCGGCTCGTCGGCATCGTCTGCGTGGTCCTGTCCCTCGTCCTGCTTCTGCCGATTCCGTTCATGAACACGCCGCCCTCGCTCTGCCTGGCGCTTTTCGCCTGGGGCATGATCCAGCGCGACGGCCTCTTCGTCGCCGCGGGGCTGGCGTTCTCGGCGGCGCTCGCCGGCACCCTCGCCCTCGTCGTCGGACGCATCGTCTCGCTGCTGGCGTGAAGCATGGCGCGCCGAGCGCGCAGCCCCTAGACTTGCGTCGTCAGGACGGGAGGAATCGATGTCACGCATGATCGCGCTGGTGGCTCTGCTCATGGTGACGGCGACCGGCGCCATCGCCCAGAGCGCGAGCGACTACGGCAAGCAGAAGGTCGTCTACCACATCAACTACGACGGTGGCGCCGACGACGCCGCCTACCGCGCCGCCATGCAGAACGTGCAGAACCACATCAACGCGGTCGGCGCCGAGAACCTAGACATCAAGGTGGTGCTGCACGGCAACGGCCTCGGGCTTCTCATGCAGGCCAAGCAGAACGAGCGGCTGCAAAGCCAGATCGCCTCGCTCAAGGGCCAGAACGTCGGCTTCCAGGTCTGCGACAACACGCTGAAGGGTCGCGAGATCAGCTATGCCGACGACCTCTACGACGTCTGGGAGGAGGACATCGTGCCCTCGGGCGTGGCCGAACTCAGCCGCCTGCAGCAGATGGGCTACACCTACATCAAGCCCTGACGCCGCTTGAAGCGGGACGTTCGGTTCGCTACGTTCGATGTGTCCTGCAAGGGACTATGGACATAAACGCGCACGGAATAAGCGGATCGGACCCGGGGGCGGTAC
>CAYMRW010000460.1:0-2269 GCA_964392825.1 uncultured Rhodobacterales bacterium | reverse complement strand
CCGCGTCGCCAGCATCACCGACCCGAACGACAGGAACGCCACCACCGCGCCGATCAGGCCGCGCGCCAGGATCGGTCCCGCCGCGGGCCGGAGCCGCAGCCACCGCCAGAGCGCGATCGGCGCCATGACCGAGAACATCCCGTCGAGAAAGAAGAACCAGGCGAGGAACGTGAACGGATCCGCAGTCGCCCGGATGCCGTAGGCGTCGACCGTCGTGTAGAGCGCCACGAATCCACCCGTCAGGACCGCGAGGCCGAGCGCCCGTGGCAACTCCCGCCGCCCGAGCGTGACGTGCCGCAGGTTGTAGACCGCGAGCCCGTAGATGCCCCCGAGCAGCGTCGCGACCCCGACCCACTGAAGTGCCGTGTAGGTCTCGCCGAAGATCAGGCCGGCGCCGAGCACGGTGAAGAACGGTCCCGTCCCCCGCACCACCGGGTAGACGACGGTGAAGGCGCCGTAGGTGTAGGTCCAGGCCTGCGCCAGCTTGTAGCCCACGTGCACCAGCCAGGCGAGGCCGAGCAGCGCCCAGAGATGCGGCTCGGGCCACGGCACGACGAAGAGCGCGAGCGGCGCCGCCATCGCCCCGTAGCAGACGTCGATCACCCCGCGGCTCAACCACGGGTCGTGCCGTCCCTTCTGCAGCGCTCCGAAAAGCGCGTGCAGGAACGCCGCCGCAAGCGCCAGGATCGTGGCCAGCCGACGGCCGGCGTCCGTCCCTTCAAGCCCGACGATGAGGTCGCCTAGCGGGAACAACACGCCTCGCGATGCGTCATCAAAGTGTCGTACACACAGGCATCGTCATGCTCGACGCTCTCGCCACGCAGTTCTTCGAACCGCTCGACAGCCTCTCCGCGATCGACGCCGTCATCCGAATCGTCGCCTCGCTGGTCCTCGGCGGCATCATCGGGTTCGAGCGCGAGATGGCCACCAAGCCCGCCGGTCTCAGGACGCACATGATGGTCACGGTGGCGGCCTGCCTCTTCACGCTCCTCGCCTTCGAGCTCATAGAGATCGACACCAGCGAACGCGATCACATCCGTACCGATCCGATCCGGGTGATCGAGGCCGTGACGTCGGGCGTGGCGTTCCTCGCCGCCGGGTCGATCTTCACCGCCAAGGACAAGGTGCGCGGCCTGACCACTGGCGCCGGGCTCTGGCTCGGCGGCGCCGTCGGGGTGGCATGCGGCCTCGGCAAGCTCTCCCTCGCGCTCCTCGCGACTTTGACGACACTCGTGATCCTCTGGGTGTTCCGGCTCGTCCTCGCCACTGCCGGCGTCAAGGAGCGCCGCTAGCAGCGGTCGCGGGCGCCTGTCTGTCAGGCCTCAGGGACAACCCCAAAACCTGCGTCATGCCGTCACCCCGGTGAGAGCACGGGCGAAATCCTGGGGGTCGAACGCGTCGAGGTCGTCGATCTGCTCGCCCACGCCGATCGCGTGGATCGGCAGGCCGAACCGGTCGGCGAGCGCCACCAGCACCCCGCCCTTGGCGGTGCCGTCGAGCTTGGTCATGACGAGCCCGCTCACGTCCGCCATTCGGCGGAATATCTCGACCTGGGAAAGCGCGTTCTGTCCCGTGGTCGCATCGAGGACGAGGAGGGTGTTGTGCGGCGCCTCCGGATCCTTCTTGCGGATCACGCGGACGATCTTCGACAGCTCTTCCATCAGGTCGGCGCGGTTCTGCAGCCGTCCCGCCGTGTCGATCATCAGGAGGTCCGCGCCCTCCCGCTGCGCCCGCGTCATCGCGTCGAAGGCGAGGCTCGCGGGGTCCGAGCCCTGCGGCGCCGTCATCACCGGCACGCCGGCGCGCTCGCCCCAGATCTGCAGCTGCTCCACCGCGGCGGCGCGGAACGTGTCGCCGGCGGCGATCATCACGGTCTTGCCGGCGGCACGGAACTGGCTCGCGAGCTTGCCGATGGTCGTGGTCTTGCCCGAACCGTTGACGCCGACCACCAGCACCACCTGCGGCTTCGACGGGAAGAGCGGCATGGGCGTCGCGACCGTGTCCATGATCCGCGCGATCTCGGCGGCGAGCACGGCCTTGATTTCCTCGGTCGAGAGCCGTCGCCCGGCATGGCTTTCGGCGAGGTTGGCGGTGACCCGCATGGCGGTCTCGACACCCATGTCCGACGCGATCAGAAGCTCCTCGAGGCTCTCGAGCATCTCGTCGTCGACGACGCGGCGCAGCACCGGCGCCGCGGTCGCGCGGCGTCCGAGCAGGCGGTCGAAGAGGCCCCGCCGCGGCTCGGCGGCCTCCGCGGTCGCGACCTCCG
>CAYMRW010000459.1:0-2271 GCA_964392825.1 uncultured Rhodobacterales bacterium | reverse complement strand
CGGATGCGCGGATCTTGATGCGGCGCGTCCGTCACGCTAGGCGGCGCGGGAGGAGTGCGTCATGGGCATCGACACGGAACGCGAGATCGCGGCCAATCTGCAGATCGGGCCGACAAGCAACGGCATGGTCCGTATCTTCGTGGAGGCCGAGGGCACCGAGATCCCGCTCGACTTCGATCCCGACGAGGCGGAGGAAATCGCGGAGGAGTTGCGCGCCTCGGCGGCTCAGGCACGAAAGCAAGCCCCGCGCGGCGACGAGGGCCGGCGTCCGAAACGGCGATAGCCCCTCAAGCGCGGACGGCGGAGAGGCCCGGGTCGCGCACCGCGTGCCAGCGCAGCGCTGCATGCCGGGCGAACTTCTGCACCATGACCTTGCGGCGCGCCGGCGCGAGCGGCGTCTCGGGGGCCATCCGCAGGATCTCGGCGTCGTAGCCGTCGGCGACGATCAGGCCCGTCTCCTCGGGGAGGAGGTCGACGGGAAACGACGCGTCGACCGCCCAGAAGTAGCGATCGCACCACTCGAGATAGCCGCGCCACTTCTGGTCCGAGGCGAAGTCGGCCCGCGACGACTTGCACTCGATCACCCAGATCTCGGAACGCGGCCCCATCGCCATGACGTCGACGCGGAGGCCCGACGCCGGCGTCAGTTCCTCGACCGAGACGAAGTCGAGGTCGAGAAGGTGCCGGCAGACGCCCCGCGCCAGAATCCGTCCGGGCCGGGGCATCGGAGTCGACGCGGTTTCGCTCATGGCGGGACCCTGAACTTCTCGAGAACATTGTTCAAGACCCGCGAGGACGCAGCGGCGTTCTTGCCAGCGTCGATGGCGCCCCCTATGTCTCGGGGAGTGACGGTACTGCCCTCTCCGTGCAGGGGGATATTCCGGTGGCCTTACTCAATTCCGAGGGAGTTGGCTCTGGCCGGATCCTGGTCCGGTTACCCGACGCCCACCTGTGTAAACAGGTCCTCGGGAATTCAGCACCCCACGTTTGCGGTGGTCCGTCACGATCCTTCCGCCCGTTTCGCGGCGGCGCAGGCGCAGCACGCCCTGCCTTGAAACGGAAGTGCACACATGGCCGAACGCGACGGACCTGATGCGGAGAACGCGCGCTATGCGCGTGAACTCGAAGGCCATGTCGGCTGGCTGGACGGGTTCACCGGCGCCGCGCTCGGCGTTCTGGCCACGGCCTCGGGGATCTACACGTATCTTGGGGTCTCGTCCCTCCTCGACGACACCGGCGCCTTGAGCGTCTTCGCGGCGCTCGCCTACTCAACCGCGGTCTCCGTCGGCATCTTCGTCTTCTGGTCGTACCTGATGCGGCTCATGCCGGCCGTTCGCACGATGGGCGCGCGCCTCGGCCTCGGCATCTCGATGGTCGTCGGCTCGGCCGCCATCATCGCCATGTCGTCCTGGCTGAACGCCGCCGCGCTCGCGGGGGCGGCGGCGGTGGAACAGCATCTCGCCCGGACCGTCCAGGACTACCAGGCCGCGCTCGAACAGGCGCACGACACCGCGCTCGCGGCGCAGGCGCTGCAGCGCGACGTCGCGCGGGTCCGGCAGGGCTTCGACGACCTGTCGCAGCAGGAGGCGGGGGGCGAGCTGTCGGGCATTGCCGGTCGCGGCGCGGTGTTCCGGGTCCTGACGCAGAAGGCCGACGAACTCGCGGCGCTCGAGACGCAGATCGCCGCGCAGGAGCCGCTCGTGGCCGAAGCCTTCGCCGAGGGCAACGCGATCCTGACCGAGATGCGGGCGCTGACCGTCGAGCCCGGGCCGATCGAGACGCGCTCGCTGCACTTTTCCGAGGCGTCGGTGCGGCTTGCCGGGATCATCACACGCCTCCGCCAGCTGTCGGTGGCGCCGCTGGTGGCGCGGGCGGCGCAGGATCTCTCCGCCTCGGTCGTCATGCCGCGGCTCGATGGGGCCACGGCCGCGACCCGGGCCGGGCAGCAGGCGACGATCGGCTCGGTGCTCGAAGTCCTGGGCCAGCGCGCGGAGACGCTGCGCGCTGCCGCCGATCAGGTGATCGCGCGGCCGGCCCCGTCCGAGACGACCTACACGCCGATCTCGACGGCCGACGCCGTGATCCGCTATGCCGGCAACTTCGTGCCCTCGTGGGCGGGCGCCATCGCCATCGACCTCCTGCCCGCGGTGCTGGTCCTGATCCTCGCCGTGACGCAGGCGGCCATCCGCAGCGGCCGCGCGGGGGTCGGGACCGCGGAAACCCTGACGCTGGCCGAACTGCGCGCCGCCGTCGCTGGCCTGCGCGAGATCG
>CAYMRW010000458.1:0-2303 GCA_964392825.1 uncultured Rhodobacterales bacterium | reverse complement strand
GCGGCCGGTCGATCCCGGGCGAGGAGACCTCGAGCGTGTAGCCCTCGGCGATCGGGTCCTCGACGTCGAGCACGGCGCTGACCATCGTCGAGATCTCGGCGCAGTCGTCGACCTCGATCCGGCCATCGGGACGCTCTGCCATGATCTGCACGGTCTTGGTCTTGCCGCCCATGAAGCGGACGCGCACCAGCTCGAAGCCCATGCCCTCGATCACGGGACCGATGATCTCGGCCAGCCGGCGGTCGATTGGGGCCTTGGCGAGGAGGTCGTTCATGCAGGCATCCGAAATTGAAAAGACGGGCGCGCGGCCCGTCGATCCCATCCGGTGGGCATCAGGTTTGGAAGCCGACGCGCCGCTGTCGAGCGGTGATATACGTCCGGCGCGGCGTCGGCGCAAGGCCCTCAGGCGAGCTGCCGCAACGTGTCGGTGGCTCGCACGAGCTCGCGGCTGATCCCGGGCTCGGACAGGGCGTGGCCCGCGCGCGGCACCGTCACGAGATCAGAGGCCGGCCATGCGGCATGCAGACGGTGCGCGGAGACCGGCGGGCAGATCATGTCGTAGCGGCCCTGCACGATGGTCCCCGGCAGGTCGGCGATACGGCCCATGTCGCGCAGGATCTGACCGTCCTCCTCGAGGAAGCCGCCGTTGATGAAGTAGTGGTTCTCGAGCCGCGCGAAGGCGCGGGCGTACTCCGCCGGGCTCTCCCCGCCCGGCCCGTCGTTCGAGATCGAGGCGAGGGTGTTCTCCCAGGCCGCCCAGATGCGGGCGAAGCGCGTCTCGGCCGGCAGGTCGCCGGAGAAGAGGCGCCGGTTGTAGGCTTGGATCAGATCCCCGCGCTCGTCCTCCGGGATCGGGCCCGTGAACCGCGCCCAGACGTCGGGCCAGAACTGCCCGGCGCCCCCCGCGTAGAACCAGTCGAGCTCGGCCCGGGTCATCAGGAAGACGCCGCGCAGGATCAGGTGGCGCACGCGGTCGGAGTGCGTCTGCGCGTAGAGGAGCGCGAGCGTCGCCCCCCAGCTGCCGCCGAACACGAGCCACCGGTCGATGCCGAGCGTCTGGCGGATGCGCTCGATGTCGGCCACGAGATGCCACGTCGTGTTGGCCTCGATGCTGGCATGCGGGCGCGAACGGCCGCAGCCGCGCTGGTCGAACAGAACCACTCGGTAGACGGCGGGGTCGAAGTAGCGCCGCATCGCCGGCGAGCAGCCGCCCCCGGGTCCGCCGTGCAGCACGATCACGGGAACGCCGTCCCTGCGTCCGCACTGCTCGACATAGAGGCGGTGCCCGTCGCCGACCTCGAGAATGCGCTGATCGAACGGGTCGATCGCGGGGTAGAGGAACGAGGCCGCGCCCTTATGTCCGGACAGAGGATCCATCAGGGCTCCTATATAGACCGTCCGCGACGGCGGCCATCGGCCGTTCGGGACAAATGATCGAAAGAGGCGCCGATGCCCCAGCAAAGCTCCGTCGATACGTCCGAGGTCGCGAAGTTCGAGGCGATGGCCGCCGAATGGTGGGACCCCGAGGGCAAGTTCAAGCCGCTGCACATGATGAACCCATGCCGGCTCGACTACCTCACCCGCCAGATCGGCCTAGAGTACGGCCGCGACCTCGCCACCCGACGCCCGTTCGAGGGACTGCGACTGCTCGACATCGGTTGCGGCGGCGGCCTGACGGCGGAGCCCATGGCGCGGCTCGGGGCCGAAGTCGTCGGCGCCGACGCCGCCGAAGGCAACGTCGACGTGGCGCGCACCCACGCCGCCGCGCAAGAGCTGCCCATCGACTATCGCCCGACGACGGCCGAAGCCCTGGTCGAGGCAGGCGAATGCTTCGACGTCGTGCTCGCCATGGAGGTGATCGAACATGTGGCGGCGCCACCGGCCTTCCTGCGGGCCTGCCGCGACCTGCTCCGCCCGGGGGGACTGCTCGTGGTCTCGACCCTGAACCGCACCCCGAAGAGCTATGTGCAGGCGATCCTCGGGGCGGAGGTGGTGCTGCGCTGGCTGCCGCCCGGAACGCACGACTGGCGCAGGTTCGTGACGCCCGACGAGCTCTACGACCTCATGCGGCAAGCCGATCTCGACCCTGTCGACCGGACCGGCATGGTGTTCGACCCGATCGCCTGGCGCTGGTCGCTCTCGCGCCGGGATCTGAGCTGCAACTACATCGCGACGGCCTTGCGTCCCGCCGATTGACCGCGCGGCCGGGACCGTTCAGCCGGTGCGGCGCAGGTCCGCGATCAGCGCGTCGATGTCGCCGCCGCGGCGGTCGAGCATGGCGCCGATCTCGGTCCGCTCGGTCC
>CAYMRW010000457.1:0-2325 GCA_964392825.1 uncultured Rhodobacterales bacterium | reverse complement strand
CGAGGTCGATGTCGTCGCGGAACGGGGCGCGCTCGCGGCTCATGAAGCTCTCGCCGTCGATCTCGGCGGCGCCGTAGAAGATGTCGCCGTGCGCAAGCTGCACCGACTGGCCGTGGACGATCCGGTCGGCCTTGTCGCCCGCGTCAAAATCCGACGGCGGCGTCAGGCCTTCGAGGGCGGAGCGACGGGCGCGCTTGAACTCGATGATCAGGTCGTCGGTGGCGTCCTTCGACGGCCCCTCGATCAGCACGTAGTAGCGCGGCAGGCCCAGCGACGCCGTTCCCTGTCCGTGGCGCACGCAGACGTCCTTAACCTTCAGCTCTCCCGCCCGCTCGGGGACGTCGATCCCCTTGGCCTGGAGCACGTCCTCGACCGCCTTCTGGAATCGCGCCTTATCCCCCGAGATCGGCTGCAGTTCGTCGTTCGGACGGAAGCCGCGGCCGGACGGGTCAAGGTAGTCGCTCCAGAGCCAGTCCCGGCGCTCCTCCCAGGCCTCCTTGAACAGGCGCCGGATCACTTTCGGCGAGTTGTCGAGCCGGTAGCTGTCGTTCTTCTCGGTGGCGTGCTCGGCGTAGTCGCGCATCGCCTCCAGATAGCCCTTCACGAACTTGGCGACGATCTTGCGCCGCTTGCCGCGGTTCAGCCCGCCCGCCTCGCGCGCCGCGATCCAGAAGCCCGTGGCGCCGCGCTTCAGGTCCCACGTGAACGGCGCATAGATCGTCTCGTCGAAATCGTTGACGCCGAAGATCGGGGCGCCGTGTGCGTCCGGCATCACCCCGAAGTTCTCGGGATGCACGTCGCCCAGCGCCATCACCGACGGCATGTCCGCATCCTGGCCGGCCATGTCGCGATAGAAGAGAAGCGCCGTGCCGCGGAAGAACTTGAAGAAGTTCCCCGCCAGCGCGTCGAACTTCTGCCGGGCACCGCGCGAGCGCTGCTCGATCCGGGCCGCATGATCCTCCCTGAGCGTCGAGCGCACGTATTCGCGCCGCGCCAGGCCCGTGAGCAGCGCCGGCGGGACGACCTGCGCCCCCGCGGCGATCCGCTCGGCCAGATCGCGGAAATCCTCCACGCGCCCCGGGGCCTTGTGCACGGGCCGGATCTGCGCGCCCTCGGTTTCGGAGGCCTTACCGCCGTCGCCGTTTCCCCCGCCGCCCTTAGCTGACTTCCTCTTCTTCGCCATGCTGCTCCCGCCGATCAGAACTTTATCAACGCGGTCCCGGCGGTCGGCGTTCCGAGGGGGGACTGACGGCGATCAATTCCACGGGCGCGGCGCGGCCTATCTTCGCCGCAGCCAGAACCAGGGGAGCATGGCGATGGAACCCGACACGCCCGAGGTGAAGGTGCCCGCCCGGGCATCGCATTTCAGCTTCAGCAAGGAGATCGAGGTCGCCGGCGACGAGCTTGTCCGCCGCGTCCGCGAGCTCGCCGCCGACAGCCGCGTCAAGCGCATCCGCGTGGTCGAGCCCGACGGCGACATCGCCCTCGAGATCCCGCTCGCCTACGGCGCCATCGCCGGCGGCGCCGTCGTCATCGCCGCGCCGGTCCTCGCCGTCGTCGGCGCCCTGGCCGCGCTCGTGGCCAAGGTCCGCGTCCAGATCGTCGAGGACGGCGAGCGCAAGCCGCCCGACGACGACGCCGCCTGACCGGGGCGGGGGCCGGTCCCCGCGCGTCGATCCGGCCCCTTTCGCGCCTCCGCCCCGCGCCGTATGTAGCGGGCAGGCAAGGAGGCCCGCATGAGCCCCAAGGATCTCAGCATCCCCGAACTGCGCCACCCCGAGAAGGCGCACCGCACCGAGACCGCCCGCGCGCGCAAGCCCGACTGGATCCGCGTCAAGGCCCCCACGTCGGCCGGCTACCGCGCCACCCGCGACACCATCCGCGAGCACCGCCTCGTCACCGTCTGCGAGGAAGCGGGCTGCCCCAACGTCGGCGAGTGCTGGTCCCAGGGCCACGCCACCATGATGATCATGGGCGAGATCTGCACCCGCGGCTGCACCTTCTGCAACGTCGCCACCGGCCGCCCCGACACGCTTGACGCGTTCGAGCCCGGCCGCGTCGCCGACGCCGTGGCCAAGCTCGGCCTCAACCACGTCGTCGTCACCTCCGTCGACCGCGACGACCTCGCCGACGGCGGCGCCGAGCACTTCGCCCAGCCCATCCGCGAGATCCGCCACCGCGCCCCCGGCACCACCATCGAGGTCCTGACCCCGGACTTCCTCAAATGCCCCCCGGGCGCGCTGGAAACCGTCGTCGCCGCGCAGCCGGATGTCTTCAACCACAACCTCGAGACCGTCCCCGGCCTCTACCCCGAGGTCCGCCCCG
>CAYMRW010000456.1:0-2329 GCA_964392825.1 uncultured Rhodobacterales bacterium | reverse complement strand
TGCGCGGCCTCGAGACCGGCGCCGACGACTACGTCGTCAAGCCCTACTCGATCGTGGAACTGATGGCGCGGGTTCGCTCGCAGCTCCGCCGCACCCGGCCCGCGGCGGTCGGGCAGCGGCTGCAGTTCGACGACATCGTGCTCGATGCCGAGACCTACAAGGTCACGCGGGGCGACAAGCTGCTCAAGCTCGGCCCGACCGAGTTCCGCCTGCTGACCACGTTCATGGAGAAGCCCGGTCGCGTGTGGAGCCGGGAGCAGCTTCTCGACCGCGTGTGGGGCCGCGACATTTACGTCGACACGCGCACGGTAGACGTCCACATCGGGCGGCTCAGGAAGGTGCTGTGCCAGTACGGCGGCGCCGATCCCGTCCGCACCGTCCGCGGCGCCGGCTACGCCCTCGGCTGACCCCGCACGGCCGAGCGATGGCCGTGGAGCCGCCGCGAGACCTTGCCGGAGACCTGGCGGACCTGCCCTCCGCCGTGGCCGCGCACGTCGCCCCGGTCAGCAGCCGATCACGGCACAGATCCGTTCCCGGTACGCCGTGTTCGCGGTGCTCTCGGGCGTGGTGGCGACAGGTCCGCCGGCGCAGGCCGGGCGATAGTCCGCCTGCAGTCCCATGTTGACGCAGGTCCCGACCTCCCAGCCCGGGGGAATGTCGTTCAGGTCGACCTCCTGCCATTTCGGATGCCCCGTCTCGCGCAGATCGTCGAACTGCGTGAGGATCAGGTTCGAGACGTCGGTCACCGCCTCGCAGCTTGCACGGTGATACGCGTTCCGACCCGGGTTGAATTCGTACGTCATCAGCACCGCCTTGACCGCGATGACGTTCACTGGGCCATCCTGGAACGGATACGTCCCAGCTTCGATCTCCGCCGGCAGATAGACCGCCTGAAGGACAGGATCGGCGATCGGGACCAGGTGGAACCGCTCTCCGTCGATGGCCTCGTCCTCGAAGATGCGGGTGGGCGCGCCGGCGACGTAGAAGAAGGCGTCGATCTCGCCCGCGAGCAGCCGCTGCAGCGCCTCGTCGGCGTTGATGGTCACCCGCTCGGCCGGGTCGACCCCGGCGAGGTCGAGGACCAGGGACGCCGTGAGGAACGTCCCGCTGTCCTCCACCCCGACGGCGACGCGACGTCCGTCGAGGCCCGCGAGGTCTGCGATGTCGCGAGTGGCCAGGACGTGTACCTCCTCGTTGTAGAGGGGGAAGGCGATCCGAACGCCGGCGATCGCGCGCGCGATGTCGGCGTCGTCGGCGGCATAGGTCCGCAGGTACTCGAGCACGTCGCTCTGCACGATCCCGAACTGGGTGAAGGAGCGCTTGCGGACGCCGAGGAAGTTCTCGAGCGATCCGGCGCTCTCGTTCACGTTCAGCGTCAGGCCGCAGGCGTCGACGATGCCGGCGATGTCGCGGCCGAACTGGATGTAGGTGCCGGTCGGGCCCCCGGTCAGGATGTTCTTCTCGAACTCCTGTGCCGTTGCCGGTGTGCCGAGCGACAGGACGAAGATGAGTGCCGCCGCAAGGCGGGCGGCGATCGAACGCGTCATGGTGAACTCCTCCAAGATGGGCTCCGTCCGGATCAGCAGCCGCCGAGGTCGCGGATCAGCGAGACGAGCGTCTGTCGGTTGATCTGCCCGAAAACGGTCTGTAGGGCGTCCGTCGCGCACATGCCGTCGGTGAGCAGGACGCCCAGCTCGTCGACCTGCTCGGACGAGGCGCCTGCGAGCCCGGGCGCCGCCCGCACGGCGGCGATGACCGTCGGCGAGGGCGCCATGGTGCCGCGGGGCGCGGCGGCGGCGGGTTCGAAGCTCTCCTGCTCGCGGCCAAGCCGGGAGAGCAGGGCCTGCCCCGCCTCGATCTCGGCGGCGAGGTCGGCCGCCTGCCGCTCCAGCGCCGCGACGCGCGTCTCGGCATCGCCGAGCCGCAACTCCGCCGCAGACGCGGCCGCCTCGGCGTTCGTCCGTCGGCTCTCGGTCACCTGTAGCGCGGCGCTGGCCTGCTCGAGCCCGGCCGCCCCTTCGCGCGCATTCTCGGTCTCGGCCTCGAGGCTCGCCAGGCTGGCACGCGCCGCATCGGCCTGACTCTGCAGGTCTGCCAGCGTCTGCCGTGTCGCGTCTGCCTCGTCGCGCAGACGCACCAGTTCGGCGGCGGCCGCCTCGGCGGCCGCCAGGGCCTCGTCGCGCTGCGCCTGGGCGGCCCGGGTCGCCTCGTCGAGGCCGGCCGAGCGGGTTTCGGCGGCTTCACGCTCGGCCTGCGCTTCCGTGCGCCGCTCTTCCGCCGCCGCGGTCGCTTCCCGTGCCGAGGCGATCTCGTCCTGCAATGCGGCGAG
>CAYMRW010000455.1:0-2335 GCA_964392825.1 uncultured Rhodobacterales bacterium | reverse complement strand
CGCGCCGACAGGCATCCCCTCGCGGGGGCCGCCAACACCAATGAAGCCGCGCCTTATAGACGGGCCGCCCGACGTGTCAACAATGTCAGCGCAGGCGGATCTCCGGCGCCGGGCCGAGCGGCACGAAGCCGTAGAACACCCGCCCGTCGCGGAACGACAGCGTGACGTCGAGCGTGTCGGGCGAACCCGAGGCCCCCGCCAGCGCGGAAAGCCCCCGTTCGATCGGGCCTGCGAGCTGCTCGGGCACCGTCCCCGAGGCGACGGCGATCTCGAGCATCTCGCGCCAATTGTCCGCCTTCACCGCGATCTCGCCCGTCGGCACGCCGTCCGGGGCGATCGCGAGCTGTCCCGTGGCGCGGAAGTCGAGACGCCCCCACGTCGCGCGCAGTTCACGAAGGTCGATCGCCGTGGGCTGCGGGCGCGCCACCTCGATCGCGGCGCGGTCCCACGGGGCGGTGAAGGCGACCTCGGCGTCGAGCCGCAACGTTTCGACCGTTTCGGGCAGGGCAGCGACGCGGTCGATGGCCGCCCGCGCAGCCTCGGCCGGGGTCAGGTCGAGCGCCTCGACGCCCACCTCGTAGGTCGCCGCCGTCGCGGGAACGTGCCGCATGGCGAGCCGCCCGGTCCCGAGCCCCGCCGTCCATCCGGTCTCGCCGGCCAGCGCCACGCCCTCCGCCACGAAGGTCGCGTCGTCGAGCGCCAGCGCCGCACGCGCGTCGAGGCGCAGACTGCCGCGAAAGTCGTCGCTCGTGACCGCGATGCGCTCGATGGGCGTGGAGACCGTCTGCGTTTCGGGCCAGACGGCGATCACGTGGCTCGGCCGGTAGCTCAGCATCAGGACCTGGAAGAACGGCGCGGCCCAGGCGAGGCCGGCCTCAGGATCGGCGAGCTGCAGGTCCGTCAGCGTCAGGTCGAAGCGGTTGGGGAAGCCCCGCACCCGGCTCTCCGCCGCCTCGGCCGCCCAGCCCTCGGCACGGCGGTCGGCGAGCCAAGCCTCGACGTGGCGGTCGAGCGTGCGGGCGCCGACGAACCAGTATGCGCTCCACGCGCCGGCAGCGACGAGGGCGGCGACGAGAAGCGCGCGGATCATCCGTTTCCCTCCCAGCGAGCGCCCCGGTATATGGCGCCGTGTCGTCGAGGGAAAGCATGCCGCTCTGGGTCTTCGGTTACGGGTCGCTCATGTGGAACGCCGGGTTTCCGGTGGCCGAACGGTCGCTTGCGACGCTCGTCGACCATTCGCGCTCGTTCTGCATGTGGTCGATCCATCACCGCGGGACGGAGGCCGAACCCGGCCTCGTCCTTGCCCTCGACCCGCATCCGGGGGCCACGGTCACGGGCCTCGCGCTGCGAGCGCAGGACGGCGACGAGGAACACGTCCTCGCTTACCTGCGGGAACGCGAGCTCGTCTCGTCGGCCTATCTCGAGGAGCGGGTCGCGCTCACCCTCGCCGACGGTCGCACCGTCCACGCGACCGCCTTCGTCGTCGACACCGAACATCGGCAGTATTGCGGCGGATTGACCCTCGAGGCGCAGGCGCGGGTGATCGCGCGCGCGGCGGGAGGTCGGGGGCCGAACGCGGAGTATCTGTGGAACACCGTATCGCACCTGCACGAACTGGGCGTCCCCGACGCCGATCTCGACTGGATCGCGCATCGGGTACGCGAGCTTAATGCGTAACCATGCCATGGCGTTGCCGATTGGCTTGAAAGCGCTTTGCCCGTATCAAGGCTAAAATTGGAGAGGGCAGGAGAACCGTCCGACATGGACACGCCCGATCGCGCTGAAATCGCCCACTTCTCGCAGCCCGTACGCCAGATCCTGTCGATGCTGGTGGTGCTGGGGCTGGTGGCGTTCGGCGTGCGGCTGGTGGCGCCGCAGGTCGCGCCGGTCTTCCTCGCCAATCCCTACCTCAACGGCTTCATCGCCTTCGTCTTCGTCGTGGGCGTGCTCACCTGCTTCTGGCAGACCTATCAGGTCGTGGGCTCGGTGCGCTGGCTGCGCGGCTTCGTGGCCGGCGACAGCGAGCGGGTGACGGGGCACGCGCCGCTGCTTCTTGCGCCGCTCGCGACGCTTCTGCGCTCGCGGCCGGGGATGATGCGCATCAGTCCGGCCTCGTCGCGCTCGATCCTCGACAGCGTCGCCACGCGCATCGACGAGGCGCGGGACATCACCCGCTACATCGTCAACCTGCTGATCTTCCTCGGGCTCCTCGGCACGTTCTACGGCCTCGCCACGACGGTGCCGGCGCTGGTCGAGACCATCCGTGCGCTGGCGCCGCAGGGCAGCGAGACCGGGATCGACGTCTTCAACCGCCTGATGAGCGGGCTCGAGGGGC
>CAYMRW010000454.1:0-2339 GCA_964392825.1 uncultured Rhodobacterales bacterium | reverse complement strand
GCGGCATGAGCGGGGTGACGACCGAGGTCGGTGCCTTCGAGCACGGCCGCCTGCGCCTCTTCGCCGTCGACACCTCCGCCGGGGAGGCGGCGGCGCTCGTCGAGACGCTGAAGTCCGACGCGCCGGAGGACGCGGCGCTGACGCGGGCCCTGGGCGCGCGACAGGCCGAGGCGTACTGGGTCGACCTCGTCCGGCTGGCCGACATCGCCGAAATGGGCCTCGGCGGGTATCTGCGCCGCGGCTACGAGGTGCCCGAGGCGGCGCTGGAGGGGGCCGATCTGGGGACGTCGCGGTCGCATGTCCTGATCGTGCCCTCGAAGGCGCTGGGCGACGCGGAACAGACCCTGTCCCCGCAACCCTGGCTCGCGCCCCTCGCCGAGTTCGACGTCGGCCGCGAGGACGCCTCGCTGCAGCCGATGGACCCCGTCGGTGTACGCTCGCGCGAGGCCGCGGACCCCGCCCCCGAGCCCGCGCCGAAGGCGCGCGGCGGCCCGGCGCTGAAACCCGGCGCGATCCTGGTCCTCGTCCTCATCGCCGCTGCCTTCATCGCCCTCGTCGCCCTGTGACGGGGCTGGGCCGGCTGGAACGCATTGTCGACCTACGCGCCACCTGGCCCGACGAGGCGCGCGACTTTACGCCATGGCTCGCCGAGCCGGACAACATCGCGCTCCTCGCCGACTTCCTGGGCCCCGGGTCCGACGGTCTCGAGGTCGAGACGGTGGAGCGGTTCGTCGGCCCCTATCGCGCCGACATCCTTGCCCGGGAGACACGCGACGGCCGTTGGGTGCTCATCGAGAATCAGCTCGAACGTACCGACCACAACCATCTTGGACAGATCCTTACCTATGCTGCGGGGCTTGATGCCCGGCTTGTCGTGTGGATCGCCCGGGAAGTGTCGCCCGAGCATGCTGCGGCGATGGCGTGGCTGAACGGCCTTGCAGGCGAGGACGGTCCGTCGTTCTTCGCGCTCGAGATCGAGCTCTGGCGGATCGGCGACAGCCCCGTCGCCCCCCGCTTCAATGCCGTCGTCCGCCCCAACGACTGGACCCGTCAGGCCAGCACCGCCAAGAAGGGTATCGAGGAAGCCGGCCTTTCGCCCCTACGCGAGATGCAGTTGGAGTACTGGACCGCATCACAGGATCGTCTCGCCCGGGCCGCGAGCCGGATCCGGCCGGTCAAGCCGCAGCCGGCGCAGTGGCTTTCACACGGAATAGGAAAGACGAACGTGCTGCTCTCCGAAGTGATGAGCACCCGCGAGAATTGGGTCCGGGTCGAGATCTATCTCACAGGTTCCTCTGCTAAGGACCGTTACGGCGAGCTTCTCGAGAGGCGCGGCGATGTGGAGGCCGCCCTCGGCTACGGACTTGACTGGCAGGAGCTGCCCGAGGGCAACGACAGCCGGATCGCGATCTACCTGCGCGACGCCGATCCCTCGGACCGGAACGACTGGCCGCGCCAGCAGGCCTGGCTGGTCGAGCGGCTCGTGGAGTTCGACCGCGTCTTCCGCCCTCTTCTCGCGGGGCTTCCGTGACACCGATCCTGTTCACGAACGCCCGGCTCATCGACCCCCAGCGAGGCGAGCGCAGAAGCGAGATCCTGGTGCGGGACGGGCGTATCGACGAGGGCGCCGCAGACGGGGCCCGGGTTCTCGACTGCGGCGGGCTCTGTCTGGCGCCGGGGATCGTCGATCTGGGGGTCAAGGTCTCCGAGCCCGGGGAGCGGCACAAGGAGAGCTTTCGCACCGCTGGGTGGGCCGCGGCGGCGGGCGGCGTCACCACCATCGTCACCCGACCCGACACGCTTCCCGCGATCGACACCCCCGAGGCACTCGACTACGTGAGCCGCCGCGCCGCCGGGGCGGGCGTCCGCGTGGCGCCGATGGCGGCGCTCACCAAGGGCCGCGAGGGACGCGAGATGACCGAGATCGCATTCCTGCGCGATGCCGGCGCCGTCGCCTTCTCGGACGCCGACCGCGTGGTGACCGACGCGCGCGTCTTCTCGCGCTGTCTCACCTACGCGCGGTCGCTCGGGGCGCTGGTCGTCGCGCACGTGCAGGAGCCGACGCTGTCGGCCGGCGCCTCCGCCTCGTCGGGCAAGTTCGCGGCGCTGCGCGGCCTGGCCGGGGTCACGCCGCTGGCCGAGCGCATGGGCCTCGAGCGCGACCTCGCCCTCGTCGAGCTGACGCGCGCGCGCTACCACGCCGACCAGGTGACGACGGCGGCCGCCCTGCCGGCGCTGCGGCGCGCCCGCGAGGCGGGGCTCGACGTCACCGCGGGCACATCGATCCACCATCTGACGCTGAACGAGCTCGACGTCGGCGACTGGCGCACGTTCTTCAA
>CAYMRW010000453.1:0-2348 GCA_964392825.1 uncultured Rhodobacterales bacterium | reverse complement strand
CGTCGTCGCTGACGCCGTAGGTCAGGATGCGGCTCTCGCCCGCCTCCAGCGCCTCGAGCGCCTCGACCACGACCGCGCCCTCGACGCAGCCGCCCGAGACGCTGCCCTCGATCTCGCCGTCGCCCGAAACCGCAAGCTGGCTGCCGACGGGCCGGGGCGCCGAGCCCCAGGTCTCGACCACGGTGGCGAGCGACGCGCCCCGCCCCGCCCGATGCCAGTCGAGCGCCACCTTGGGGATGTCGTCGAAGTCGGCCGTCACACGCACCCCTTCTCAGGCGCGGGCGGTCCGGGCCTGGACGCAGTCGTCGCGCGCGGTTCCGACATCGACGGAGCCGTCCGCGCGTCACCGAGGATGACCCCGGCGCGGGCCCGAAGTCCAGTCGCCGGAAAGACGCCACCGGTGCCGCAGGCCACGCGGCGGACTGCCGGGGAGCCCTTGGGGAAAGGCTGGCAAGCGACGCCGTCAGCGGCTCCGCGCCCGCCCGCGGCACGCATGTCCTTCAAGGGGAACCAGCCCGGTCTCGGCCTAGGCCGGCACCCGCGGGGAACGGCCGCGCAGCCGAGGCGCAGTACGCCCACCGCCGGGCAGTGGCCGGGGCCCGGCACACCCCGTCCCCGGACAGTGGCCTAGGCCCGGTGCACCCGCCGCCGGGCAGGTGGCCGAGACCGGACCGGTCCGACACGCCGCCACCGCACGGGGACCGCCGGTTCGCCGGAAGACCGCGCTCCTAAGGGGGGACGCCGGCCAGTGGCCGGGGCCCGGCACACCCTGCCGCCGGGCGGGTGGCTGTGACTGGACCGTTCCGAGGCGCCGCCGCCGCATGAGACCGCCGGTTCGCCGGACGACCACGCTCCTCAGAGGGGACGCCGGGTTAGTGGCCGAGGCCCGATACACTCTGCCGCCGTGCGGGTGGCCGTGGCCGGACCGGTCCGGCACGCCGCCGCCGCATGAGACCGCCGGTTCGCCGGACGACCACGCTCCTCAGGGGGGACACCGGGTAGTGGCAGAGGCCCGATACACTCTGCCGCCAGGCGGGTTGCTGTGACCGGACCGGTCCGACACGTCGCCGCCGCACGAGACCGCCGGTTCGTCGGATGACCACGCTCCTTAGGGGGGATGCCGGGCACTCGCCCAATCGCAGCCGCGGAGGTCCTGCGCCCTCCACGCCACCCTCCGCGATGTCGTATGCGGCCGCGCGGAACGGGCCGCCCGGCGGCGGCCCGTTCCCTGCGCGTTGGACCGGCCCCCCGGAGGTCAGTTCGCCGAGGCGACCTGGAGAAGGTCGGTGATCCGGCGCACCACGGCGCGGCGGTTCGCCTGTTCCGCCGCCTCCGTCTCGACCCGCAGATGGCGCTCGCCATAGCCCTGCACGACGAGATTCTCGGGCGGCACGTCGAAGTACTCGGTCAGCGCCAGCGCCACGCTCTCGGCGCGGCGGTCCGACAGCGCGAGGTTCAGGGCCGCATCGCCGACCGCGTCGGTATGCCCCTCGACCAGGAACAGCTCGCGCGGGTTCTCGGCGATGATGTCGGCGATCGCCCGGCCGAGCGTCGCCAGCGCCTCGGCCTGGTCCGGACGGATCGCCGCCGATCCCGTCTCGAAGGTGATGTTGTCGAGCTGGATCGCAGGCGCCAGAGCCCGCACCGATTGCACCTCGCGCACCTGCGCCAGCGAGAACCGCCGGTCCGGCCGCTCGGCCGCGGCCAGCGCCTGCCGCAGCGCCTCGGCATCGGTCGCCTCGATGTCGCGCGCCTGCCCCTGCGGCAACTCCTGCAGGTTCAGCTGCGCCGTCTCGACCGTGTCGTCGATGAGCAGGATCTCGGTGCCGTCGGGCAGGACCCGCGTCCGCTGGATCACCCTGAGCTCGGCATCGCGGATGGTCACGATCTGGCTGCCGTCCTCGCGCGTCACCACCGTCCGGGTCGAGCCGTCGTCGAAGGTCTCGGTCCTGACGTTGGTGCCGGGCTGCCGCAGCAGCGCGTTGTCGTCCTTGAAGAGCTGGTACTCGCCGTTGTCGCGCTGGACGACCATGCGGTCGTCGGCGGTCGCCACCACCTCGCGGTTGCCGAGCATCTGCCCGACGGCATAGCCGCCGAGCGCGCCCAGCGCCGTGCCGATGAGGGCGTTTCGGCGGCCGTCGTCGCGCGCCTCGTCCGCCTCGTCCTCGGCGTCCGCGACCTCGTCCTCGAGCGCCGATATCCGGCTCTCGAAATCCTCGTCGCTCGAGCGCGCGGTCTCCTCCGTCACCGTCTCCTCGGTGATTTCGGGGGCCGGACCCTCCGCGGCCGACAGCGCCGCGGCGCTCGCCGCCGCCGCCTCCGCCTCGGCCGCAGCCGCGGCCTCGTCG
>CAYMRW010000452.1:0-2356 GCA_964392825.1 uncultured Rhodobacterales bacterium | reverse complement strand
TGTTCCGCGACACGCCCATCTCCCGCGCGATCTCACGCACGCCCTTGCCGTGCTTTGTAAGTGCCGAGCGTAATCTCCCCAGAAGTGCCGTTTGAAAAATCCCCGGTCTGAGCGCCGGTGCGCCGATCTGCGGGGGGCATGCCCCCCGCAGATCGGCGGCGGCGGCAACACCCCACCTGCTGTCTCGCAAAGGGAGGGGCAGGCAGGTGATCACACTGGGAGAGATCGTCTTGATCCACGATTTGAAGAGGCAAGGGCTCAGCGTCTCGGCCATCGCGCGCAAGCTCGGCATGGACCGCAAGACGGTGCGCAAGCACCTCGAGGCCGGCATCGCGCCGCCGACCTACAGCCCGCGCGCGGCGCAACCGCGGCTGATCGCACCGTACGAGGATTACCTGCGCGCCCGGATCACCGCCTGGCCCGACCTGTCGGGCAAGCGGCTTCTGCGCGAACTGAAGGAGCGCGGGTATCCAGGCTGCTACAGCGTCGTCACCGACTTCCTGCGCACCGTCAGGCCGACACGGGTCCACCCTTTCGAGCGCCGCTTCGAGACCGCCGCCGGCAAGCAGGCACAGGTCGACTTCGCCCAGTTCAGGGTCGAGTTCGAGGACGAGCCTGGCGTGACGCGCATCCTGTGGTTGTTCACGATCATCCTCGGTCACAGCCGCTGGCTCTGGGGGCGGCTCGGACGCGACGCAGGACTTACAGACCGTCCTGCGCTGCCATATCGACGCCTTCGCCGCGATGGACGGCGCGCCGTCCGAGCTGCTCTACGACCGCATGAAGACCGCGGTCATCGGCGAGGATGCCAACGGCGTCGTCCAGTACAACGCCTCGCTGGTGGCGCTCCTCAACCACTATGGAGCCGTTCCGCGCGCATGCCGGCCGTACCGGGCCAAGACGAAGGGCAAGATCGAGCGGCCCTATCGCTATGTCCGGCAGGATTTCTTCCTGGCCCGGGCCTTTCGCAACCTCGACGACCTGAATGGCCAGTTCGACGACTGGCGCACGCGGATCGCCAACCCGCGTGTGCACGCCACGACGCGCCGCGTTGTCGACGAGCACTTCGCCGAGGAGAGGCCGGCGCTGATCGCGCATCCGGCCATCCCCTACAGCGCCGTTCTGACCATCGAGCGGCGCGTCAGCTGCGAGGGCATGGTCTCGGTGGGCGGCAATCTCTACAGCGTCCCCGACACCGCCAGGAAGCGCGTCCTCGACGTCCAGAACCATCCGAGCGAGGTCCGGATCTTCGAAGACGGCATGCTGATCGCCGCCCACCCGGTGCTGGAAGGCAAGAACCAGCGCCGCGTCGATCCCGCTCACCGCAAGGCGCCGCCGCCGGCCGCGTCCAGCGGGCCGCCGCCCGCAAGCGTCGGCATCAGACCGCTCAGCTTCTACGACGCGGTGGCGCGTCGCCTGGCCGGCGAAGAGGCCGCACGATGACCCAGACGCTCGACCGCATCCGCGCCAGTCTCGTCGGCCTGCGCATGCCCTGCGCGCTGGAGGCGCTCGACCACACCATGCGCCAGCTCGAGCGCGGCGAGATCGGGGCACTCGAGGCCATCGAAGCGCTGCTGTCAGGGGAACACGCCACCCGCGAGACCCGCCGCATCGGCGTCTCGCTCAAGACCTCCAGGCTTACGCCGCCGAAGACGCTGGAGAGCTTCGACTTCACCTTCCAGCCCTCGCTCGATCGCGACCGTATCATGGCGCTCGCGCAGCTCGACTTCGTCACCCGTGCCGAGGTCGTCCATTTCCTCGGCCCGCCGGGCACAGGAAAATCCCACCTGGCGACCGCGCTCGGCGTCGCCGCCGTGAAGGCAGGCCGGCGGGTCTACCGCGCCACGCTGGCCGAGCTGATCGAGGCCCTCGGTCGCGCGGAGCGCGAGGGTCGCCTGATCGAGAAGATCCGCTTCCTCGGCCGCAGCAGCCTGCTCATCGTCGACGAGATCGGCTACCTGCCGATCACGCCCGGCGGCGCAAACCTGTTCTTCCAGCTCGTCAACGCCCGGCTCACGAAAAGGGCGCCATGATCCTGACTTCGAACCGCGGCTTCGCCGAATGGGGAGACGTGTTCGGCGACCCCGTGGTCGCCACCGCGCTGCTCGACCGGCTGCTGCACCATGCCGTCGTCATCCAGATCGAGGGTGCCAGCTACCGCCTCCGCGCCCACGCCGATCTGATCCCAGAGCACACCCGCTCACACGCCGCAATCACGCCGCCAGCGGCACCCAAACGCCGCGGCAGACCGCCAAAGAACGGAGCCGCCCATGCCTGACGCGGGCTGATCGGCCGTCCCGAAAGTGGGGAATTTTCGCTCGGCACTTCTGAGGAACTTTCATTCGGCATTTACACG
>CAYMRW010000451.1:0-2366 GCA_964392825.1 uncultured Rhodobacterales bacterium | reverse complement strand
GGACGAAATAGTCCGACAGCAGGAGATCCCCGGCCCGGCGTCCGAGCCGTGCGCCGAGCGGCGGTCGCGCGGGACGCCTGCCTCCCGTGGTCGTGCCGACCCGCGGCGCGGGCTCGGGCGGCCGCAATGGAGATGCAGTCTCGGCCATATCGATGCTCTCGCTGTGCCTGGGTCCGGCGGACCCCGGAGGCGCTTCGGGATCCCCTTCCTATGCCGGGCGCCGGGTCAATGATTGAGGAAGCCCTCGGAGAGCAGGACGCAGCCCCACATGTCCATCTCGCGCCCGTCCATGTTGGCGTGGGTGAGGGCGAAGCCCGGATCCCGGATCACCTGGTTCGGCTGGGCCTCGCCTGTTTCGACGGCCGCAAGGATCGCCTGCAGCGCCTGCTCGGCCTCGTAGTAGAGATCCTGCACGCCGGTCGCGTCGACGTAGCCATCCTTGATCAGCTGGCACGCGGTGGCGTCGCCGTCGAGGCCGCCCAGCACCACGTGTCCATCCTCGCCCCGCGGCTTCCACATGTCCCGCGGCTCGAGCACCGAGCGGATCGTCGGGAACAGGAAGTCCGACGAGGTGAAGACGAGATCGATCTCGGGGTTCGCGGTCACCGCGGCCTCGAGGTTGGCGAGCGCGGTCGCCGCGTCCCACTCGGTCGCGACCTCTATCGGCGTCTCGAAGCGGTCGGCCTGCTTCTCGATGGCATTGTAGAAGCCGTCCTTGCGGCCGACGGCGTTGGGGTCGCCGAGGTCGCCCACCAGGATCAGCGGCTGCAGCGTCTCGCCCTCGTCGGCGCCGGCCAGCGCCTCCTCGACAAGGAAATCGACCGCCTGCTCGGCGATGGTCTCGTTGTCGGCGACGACGATGATGCCGCGGCTGAGATCCGAGGGCGGGCGGTTGAAGACGGCGATCGGCACGTCGCTGTCCTGCGCCTCACCGACGATCGTCACCGCGCTTTCGCCGTCCTGTGGGATGATGATGATGCCGTCGACCCCCTGCGCGATGCAGTCGCGCACCTGTTCGAGCTGGCGGTTGGCGTCCTCGTTGGCGTTGCGCTCGATGACGGTGTGCCCCTGCTCCTCCAGCGTCGAGGTGATGGCCTGGTGGCCGGCCACCCAGAACTCGGTCTCGAGGTCCTGGAAGGCGAAGCAGATCGTCGCCGCCGATGTCGGCGCCGCCAGGCCGGCGATGCCGGCCGCCGCCAGCAGCGCGAGTGGTGTCCTTGTCGGTCTCATGATGATCCTCCCTTGCTCGTCGTTGGTCGTCATTTGCGTTCGCCCGGGCGGCAGATGTCCTGCACCGAAGACATCACCGCGTCGGGATCGAAGACGCGATCGAGCCAGCCGTCGCGAAAGATCAGCGGTCGCGCCTGGTCGATGGCGTGCAGGGCGCCATCGGAGAACTTGCCCTCCGGAAAGGCGCCGAAGGCGATTGCGAGTTCGATGTTGAGGTGGCCGAGGATGAAATCGTGCGCCGCCGCCTCGGGCACGCCGCGACGCACCGCCTCGTCGGTGGCCTCGCGCAGGGCGAGGGCGAAGGTGGCGCCCACCGTCTCGCTGAGCGCGGGCTCGAGGATCGCCATCTGCTCCACGGTGACGCGATGCGACCGCATCACCGGCTTGTAGATTTCGCGCGCCACCTCCTCGCAGAGGGCGTAGTGCTCCTCGGGACCCTGCATCAGGGCGCAGACGATGTGCTGCTTCGCCTTCACCCCGCCGAAGTAGTCGGTGCGCGCCTCGCCATCCTCGTCGTTGTAGAGCGGCGGATGGCAGGGATGGGTGACGAAGTAGGTGACGTCGTCGCGGTCCGGCATCTCGCCGGCATGGGGCGCCGCGGCGTCGAGGACGATCACCGAGGTCCCCGGATCGAGGTCCGGGACCACCTGCGCCGCAACGGACCCGATCGCCCGGTCCGGCACCGCGAGCACGACGACATCGGCGCGCGACAGCGCCTGGCCCTGCTCGAGGCAGTCGAGCCCGGTCGCGGCCTTGAGCCGCTCGCGGCCGCCGGCGTCGATCTCCACCGGAGCGATGTCGAAGCGGGTGCCCTGCAGATTGCGCGCCAGGCGCACCCCCATCTTTCCACCGGCGCCCATGAGCGCGACCCTGGTCATGTTCCACCTCCCGGGCCGCCGGCCCTCAATCGTGCAAAGAAATCCGGCGGGCCCATCTGCCCGCCCTTGAGCGCGATCTCGATGCCGTCCGTCGCGCCGTCGCCGTGCCCCCTGAGCAGCGCCGCGCCGGGCGCCAACGCCGCCTCTGCAGTGACCGCCCAGAGGCCGAGCGCGCCGGCAGCGGCGCTCGACGTGTCGCCGCCGGCGATCGCCGCCCGGCGCAGCCCGGACGCCTCGACCACCTGCCGCAGGACGTCG
>CAYMRW010000450.1:0-2373 GCA_964392825.1 uncultured Rhodobacterales bacterium | reverse complement strand
CAAGGACATGGCGGGCCTCCTCAAGCCCAAGGCCGCGGGCCCCCTCGTCCGCGCTCTGAAGGAGGAGGTGGGGCTGCCCGTCCACTTTCACACCCACGACACGAGCGGCGCCGCCATCGCGAGCGTTCTCGCCGCCGCCGACGCCGGGGTCGACGCGGTCGACGCGGCGATGGACGCGCTCTCGGGCAACACCTCGCAGCCGACGCTCGGCACCATCGTCGAGGCCCTGAAACGCGACGGCCGCGACACCGGCCTAGACATCGCCGCCATCCGCGAGATCTCGAACTACTGGGAGCGGGTGCGGGCGCAGTACGCCGCCTTCGAGGCCGGGATGCAGTCGCCCGCCTCGGAGGTCTATCTTCACGAGATGCCGGGGGGCCAGTTCACGAACCTCAAGGCGCAGGCGCGCGCCATGGGGCTCGAGGATCGCTGGCATCAGGTGGCGCAGACCTATGCCGACGTGAACCGGATGTTCGGCGACATCGCCAAGGTGACGCCCTCCTCCAAGGTCGTGGGCGACCTGGCGCTGATGATGGTGAGCCAAGGCCTGACGCGGGCCGACGTCGAGGACCCGGAGACCGACATCTCGTTCCCCGACAGCGTCATCGACATGATGCGCGGCGCCCTCGGCCATCCGCCGGGGGGCTGGCCCCAGGGCATCCAGAAGCGCATCCTCAAGGGCGAGACGCCCCTGACCGAACGACCGGGGTCGCTTCTCGAGCCGATCGACCTCGAGGCCACGCGCAAGCGGCTCGAGGCGGAGCTGGACCTGCCGATCGACGACGAGGACCTGAACGGATACCTCATGTACCCCAAGGTCTTCACCGAGTACGCACGGCGCCACGAGGTCTACGGGCCGGTCCGCACGCTGCCGACGCCGACGTACTTCTACGGGATGCAGCCCGGCGAGCAGATCTCGGTCGAGATCGACCCTGGCAAGACCTTGGAGATCCGCCTCCAGGCCGTGGGCGAGACGCACGAGGACGGCCAGGCGCGCGTCTTCTTCGAGCTGAACGGCCAGCCTCGCGTGGTCCGCGTCGCCGACCGCAAGGCGGCCGCCTCGGGCGCCGTCAAGCCCAAGGCCGACCCGAACGACGACGACCATGTCGGGGCGCCGATGCCGGGCGTCGTCGCCTCGGTCACCGTCAAGGAGGGTCAGGCGGTGCGGCAGGGCGATCTGCTCCTCACCATCGAGGCGATGAAGATGGAGACCGGCATCCATGCCGATCGCGACGCGACCGTCGCCGCCGTTCACGTGACGCCGGGGACGCAGATCGACGCCAAGGATCTCCTCGTCGAGTTCGAGTAGATCCGCGGCCGGTTCCCGTCGCCGGCGCAACGGGGTACTCCGGCCGCGTCGGCGTCGACGTCCCCTCTGCCGTCGCGGCCTCCTGCGAACGATGCGCCGCCCGCAAGCGGTCTTCGACGTAAGACGCCGCAACTGCTGGGGGTGGCGCCCGCCGGGTGCGGGGCCTTCCTCGTGCGCCGGGGGGGCGCCGACGGACCAGCGCGCGACCCTCGTCCCCTTCGTCGGATGCGCGCGACGGACGGGCGCCGGCCCCGATCTGCTTCCCCAACCGTGAACGGGGTGGGGCACCGCCCGCGGATGCTGCACAGGCGCGTCGAGCAGGCGCTAACGGAAGGTAAAGGCCGGGCCGTCCGCCGCCCCGGCCTCTCGCGCAGAACCTCGAAAGCGCCCACCGCGCGACATCCGCACCGGCCAATGCCTCGACCTGCCTGCGGGACAGGGCTGCGGTCGCCCCGCCGACCTTAAGCGACGTGATTGCTATCCCTACCGAAGCTCTGATCGTCCCCGCCGCTTACGACGCCGCGTCGGCACCCTGCCCGGCCGGTACCGCGGGATCAGCCGACGGACTCGCCTCCTCGCGGCGGCGTCGGTCATCCCGTCGCCTCCGGGGCGGCCTCGATCCCCGCCAATAGCGGTGTCTGCTCAGATTGTCTCAGGCGTTCCTGCAGGCCTGCCTGCCCGCGTGCCTGCGTTGCTGCGTCGCCCTCGTCGACCTCCGCGGCTCGATCGGAACTTCCGCCGAAGCTCCGCCCGGCCGCGTCGCGCACGACCGCCGCCGCGAGATTCGCCGGCGCGAGATTCGCCGGCGCGGCCTGCCTACTTACGGCGGCGCTTGGCCGCCCGGCACCTGCATCTGCTCGGTTCGTCGTCGGGTGAGGCGTGCTCCTGCTGGCCGACCTGCACGTGGGCCTGCGCTTCGGTCGCGGCCGGCGTCGACCCGACGCTCGCCGCCCTCCTCGGGTGCCGGCCGACCGCCTCGCCCGCTACGTCGCGGACCGACGCCGGCGTCCGGCGACCCCGACCCGAGCGCATGCATTCGGCCGACCCGCGCACGGCCGCGGGCC
>CAYMRW010000449.1:0-2377 GCA_964392825.1 uncultured Rhodobacterales bacterium | reverse complement strand
TCGTGCGGCTCGAGAGCGCGGACCGCCAGCCGTTGGCGCTCGCGGCGCTCAACCCTACGAGCCGGATTGCCGTGCGCTTGCTCGACCCCGATCCCGATGCCGTGATTGACCGGGCGTGGTTCGCGGCCCGGATCGCCCGCGCCCTCGCCTTGCGGGAACGCCTCTACGACCGGCCCTTCTACCGCCTCGTCCATGCCGAGGCGGACGGTCTGCCCGGCGTCGTCGTCGACCGCTACGGCGCCGCGGCCTCGCTGCAGCCGAACGCCGCCTGGGCCGAGATGCGGCTCGACGACCTCGTCGAGGCGCTCTGCGAGGTCGCGGGGGTCGACACGGTCGTCAAGAACGCCGCCAGCCGGGCACGCGCGCCGGAGGGGCTCGACGGCGAGACCGAGGTTCTCCGCGGGCGGGTCGACGGGCCGATCGAGGTGCCGATGAACGGCGCCACCTACCTCGCCGACCTGATCGGCGGGCAGAAGACCGGTCTCTACTACGACCAGCGCCCGAACCATGCCTTTGCCGCGCGTCTGGCTCGGGACGGCCGGGTCCTCGACGTCTTCAGCCATGTGGGGGGCTTCGGCCTCGCGGGGCTGGCGGCGGGGGCGGCTCACGTGCTCGCGGTCGACGCGTCCGCCGCGGCCCTCGCCGCGGCCACGCGCGGAGCGGAGATCATGGGGGCGTCGGATCGCCTGACCGTGCGCCGCGGCGACGCCTTCGACGTCATGGCGGCCCTCTCGGCCGAGGGCGCGACCCACGACATCGTCGTCTGCGATCCGCCGGCCTTCGCCCCCGCCAAGCCGGCGCTCGAGGCGGGCCTGCGCGCCTACGAGAAGGTCGCGCGCCGCGCCGCAGCCCTCGTCGCGCCCGGCGGCTTCCTCGTCCTCTGCTCGTGCAGCCATGCGGCCGATCTCGCGGCATTCCGCGGTGCCTCCCTCCGCGGCGTCGGCCGGGCCGGGCGGCACGCCCAGATCCTGCACACCGGTTTCGCGGGCCCCGACCATCCTGTGCACCCGCAGCTGGCCGAGAGCGGCTACCTGAAGGTCCTGTTCCTTCGACTCGCATGACCGTCGTCTTCGACGCCTGCGTTCTCTATCCGACCGTCCTGCGCCAGATCCTGATCGGCGCCTGCGCCGCCGGTCTGGCGCGGCCTGCCTGGTCGCCGCGCATCCTCGAGGAATGGGCCCGCGCGGCGGCCCGGCTCGGCCCGGGCCACGCGGATGCCGCGCGCGCCGAGATCGCGGCCCTGTCCTCGGCCTGGCCCGCTGCCCGCGTCGAACCCGACCCTGCGATGGAGGCCGGGCTGAGGCTGCCGGACCCGGCCGATGCCCACGTCGTCGCCGCGGCCAGTGCCGCGGGCGCCGCGACCATCGTGACGGCGAACCTGCGCGACTTCCCCGCCCGCGCGCTCGCCCCGCTCGGCATCACGGCGCAGCATCCCGACCCGTGGATGCTGTCCCTCCACGACCGCGATCCCGGCGCCGTGGTGGAGACGGTGGAGTCCGTGCGAACGCAGGCCGAACGGCTCTCCGGCCTTCCGCAGCCGCTCCGCCCGCTCCTCAAGCGTGCCGGCCTGCCCCGCCTCGGCAGGCGGCTGGAGCGCCCGTGGAAACCGGGCTGACCGCCGGGCTGGCGATGCCCGCGGACGCAGCCATGGGAGCGGCCCGTGGCGGGACCGCCGCCACCTCACTTCCCTTCCGGACGCGCCCCGGCTATAGCGCCGCGGTTCCGAGCCGAGGCCCCTCCATGCAGTTCAGCGCCAACCTCAACGTCATGGTCAAGGCTGCCCGCGCCGCCGGGCGCAGCCTCGTCAAGGACTTCCGCGAGGTCGAGAACCTGCAGGTGTCGGTCAAGGGGGCCGGCGACTTCGTCAGCCGCGCCGACATCGCCGCCGAGAAGATCGTCCGCGACATCCTGACCGAGGCGCGGCCGAACTACGGCTGGTGCGCCGAGGAGAGCGAGGAGGTGCCGGGCAAGGACCCGACCCGCCGCTGGCTCGTCGACCCGCTCGACGGAACCACGAACTTCCTCCACGGGCTGCCGCACTGGTGCGTGTCGATCGGCCTCGAGCACAAGGGCGAGGCGGTGGCGGGCGTGATCTTCGACCCCGCCAAGGACGAGTTGTACGTGGCCGAGCGCGGACAGGGCGCCTGGCTGAACCAGAGCCGCCTGCGCGTTTCCGGGCGCCGGCGCCTCATCGAGGCGGTGTTCTCGACCGGGGTGCCGGCGAGCGGCCGCGCCGGCCTGCCGCTGGCCGTGCGCGAGCTCGCCCGGATCACCCCGGCCACGGCTGGCGTCCGGCAATGGGGCGCGACCGCGCTCGACCTCGCCTACGTTGCAGCGGGGCGGATCGACGGCCACTGGCAGCGGGGGACGAACGCCT
>CAYMRW010000448.1:351-2379 GCA_964392825.1 uncultured Rhodobacterales bacterium | reverse complement strand
CCGCAGCAGCCTCGGCCGCACGCACGATCGGCGCGTAGCCCGTGCAGCGGCAGAGGTTGCCGGCGAGCTGATCGTCGTGGTCGCGGCGCCCGTTCAGATGCGCCGCCGCCATCGCGACCACGAAGCCCGGCGTGCAGAAGCCGCACTGCGAGCCGTGATGGTCGATCATCGCCCGCTGCACCGGGTGGAGCGCGCCGCCGGGGCCGGCGATCCCCTCGACCGTCCGGACCGCGCGGCCGTCGAGCTGCGGCAGAAGCAGGATGCAGGCGTTGAGCGCCCGCGCCCCCGCGGCATCCGTCACCAGAACCGAGCAGGCGCCGCAATCGCCCTCGTTGCAGCCCTCCTTGGTGCCGGTGAGCCCGCGCTCCTCGCGCAGCCAGTCGAGGAGCGTCCGCGTGGGATCGGGAACCGCCACCTCGAGCGGCTCTCCGTTCAGTCGGAAGGACACCTTCATCGCGTGTCGTCGACCCGCCGCCGTCTCTACGTTTCCGGGTCGATCCGCGCGTCCGTCCGATGCGGCGTAAGACGGCCCGCGCCCCGGCCGAAGGCAAGCAAAGCCGCTGCGGCGATCGATTGCAAGCGCGGCACTGCACCGCGGATCCCGAAAGGACCCTCCTGCCGATCCTGAAGGCGCGCCGTCAGCCGTCGGCGCGAAGCGCGGCGTTCCCAGGGTCCCAGGGCGTGTCCTCGACGACCTCGGCGTCCCAGAGGCGGTCGAGCATCTTCACCCGGAGCCGCGTTCCCGGTCGCGCCCGGTCAGGCGTCACGTAGCCCATGCCGATCTGCCGGCCGAGGCTCACCGACCAGCCGCCCGAGGTCAGCCGTCCGACGCGCGCGCCGCCGTCGCCGTCGTAGAGCGCCTCGCGTCCCCAGGGGTCGGCGTCGTCCGGGCCGTCGATAAGGAGCGTGACGCAGCGCGACCGGATCCCCGTCTCCCGCATCGCCGCCTTGCCGCGGAACGGCCGCGTGCAGTCGACGAAGCGGTCGAGCCCCGCCTCGAGCGGCGTCGCGTCGCGGCCGAGTTCCGCCCCCCATGCGCGATAGCTCTTCTCCTGCCGGAGCCAGTTCATCGCCCGGCTGCCGCAGAGACGGAGCCCATGCGGCTCGCCCGCAGCCATCAGGCGGTCGAAGAGGTGGTTCTGCATCTCCATCGGATGGTGCAGCTCCCAGCCGAGCGAGCCCGTGTAGCTGACGCGCATCGCCCTGACCGGCACCATGCCGAGCTCGAGGTCGCGGACCGAGAGCCAGGGAAACCGCCTGTTCGAAAGCGCGCCCTGCGGATCGGCGTCCGCGACGAGGCCCCGCAGGACCTCGCGAGCCCCGGGTCCGGTCACGGCAAAGACGCCCATCTGCGACGTCACCTCGGAAAGTCGGATGTCGCCGAACTCGCCCCGCGCGTCCTCGATCGCCCGCATGAGCAGGTCGTGGTCGTAGGCATGCCAGGCGCCGGCGGAGACGAGGTAGAACCGGTCCTCGGCGAGCCGCGCCACGGTGTACTCGCTGGCGACGGTGCCGACGGGCGAGAGGGTGTAGGTGAGGCTCACCCGCCCGACCTTCGGCAGCGCGTTCGTCGCGTACCATTCGAGGAACGCCGCGGCGCCCTTGCCGCTCACCTCGTGCTTGGCGAACGGGGTGACGTCGATCAGGCCGACGCGGTCGCGGATCGCCTGCGCCTCGGCCTCGGCACGAGCCCACCAGCCGCCGCGGCGGAACGAGCGCGCGGCGTGGTCGTCGAAGCCGGGCTCGGCGAAATAGGTCGGCCGCTCCCATCCCGCGACCTGACCGAACTGGGCGCCCCGCGCCGCCATCCGGTCGTAGCAGGGGGCGGTCCTCAGCGGTCGCGCCGCGGGACGCTCCTCGTCGGGATGGTGCAGGATGAAGACGTGGTCGTACGCCTCCTCGTTCTTGCGGCAGGCGTACTCGGTCGTGATCCAAGGGCCGTACCGGCGCGGGTCGAGCGAGGTCATGTCGATCTCCGCCTCGCCGTCGGTCATCAGCTGCGCGAGGTAGTGCCCCGCCCCGCCGGCG
>CAYMRW010000448.1:0-265 GCA_964392825.1 uncultured Rhodobacterales bacterium | reverse complement strand
GTGTAGCAGATCGGGCCGTTGTAGTCGTCCTTAAGCCCGACCTCCTCGGCCGACGGGATGCGGTGGATGAAGCTCATGTACTCCGCCTCGATCCGCTCGAGGTCGAGCGGGAAGAGGTCGGCGCGGAACGTCTCCGGCACGCCGTGGGCGAAGCGCGCCGGCGCGCCCTTCTCGTAGGGCCCGAGGATCCAGCCGCCGCGCTCCTCGCGGACGTACCACTTGGCGTCGGCGTCGCGCAGCACCGGGTGCTCTCCGTGCGCTTGGC
>CAYMRW010000447.1:0-2386 GCA_964392825.1 uncultured Rhodobacterales bacterium | reverse complement strand
GTGCCCTTGCGAACCATGATGGCCGCGATGATGAGGTAGATCACGCCCACGATGAGCGCGGCCCAGCCCGCATCGATGCCAAGCTCGGCGATGCCGGCGACGAGCGCCGCCGACAGTACGTGCAAGGCGGTCAGCACGAAGATCAGCGCGCCGACGATAAGCCCGATCGCGACGGCCGCGCGCGTGACGTTCTCGCTGACCTCGGCCCGCGCGAGGTCAACCTCCTTGCGAACGAGCCCGCTGATGTGGCTCGCCGCGTCGGACAGGAGGCCCGCGGTGGACTTGCTCTGCGCCTGTGTTTCGTCAACCATTCTCGGGCCTTTCCTACGGCTTGGTCGCGGACGGCGAGCTGGGCGTGCTGCCGCCCGTCGTCCTGTCGGTGTCGGTCGTGGAGCCGGTGCTGCTCCCGAACGTCGACCCGCCACCGCCGCTTGACGGCGATGTCGACGACGTCCCGGTCGACGGAGAGGTCGAGGACGTCCCGGACGAAGGCGAGGTCGTGGTGCCTCCGCCCCCGGGCTGGCTCGCCGCGCCGCTCGAGCCGATCCCGCCCGTCGCGCCGGCGGCACCGCCTGCGGTCGACGTCGTGACACCGGTTGCGGGGCCCGATGCGGCAGGACCGGTGCCGCTATCGATGGGGCGGGTCGCCGGCGCCGGGATCGGCTCGGAGGACGCCAGCGCACTGTCGCGGCTCGTCGCCGGCAACTGGGAATAGTCGTCGTCGTCGGCCTGTGCGCTCGCCTTGAGGAAGCGCGCGGCGGCGAAGCCGACCAGCGCCGCGCCGCCGAGGAAGGCGGCCGGGTGCCGGCGAGCGAACTCCGAACTGTCTCGCGCGATCTCCTCGAGGGACATGCCGCGCATGCGATCCGCCGCATCGGCGACGCCGTCGGCCATCTGGCCCACGAAACGCTCCTGCGGCGAGCCGGCGCGGAGATCCTCCGAGGCCTTGCGCAGCGCGCTTGCGACCTTGCCCGTCTCGCTGGCGGCATAATCGCGGTATTCCTCGCCCCGGGCATAGGCCTCGTCGCGGGCCCGGTTGGCGTACTCGCCCGCGGTGTCGCGGGCCATCTGTGCGGCCTCCGCACCCTTGCCACGGACCTCGTCGCCGAGCGACCGCGCCTCCTGTCGTGTCGTGTCGGACAACGGCTTTTCCGTCGTGTCGGCCATATCAGACCTCCTTTCGCGCAATATCGCTTCCGGCCACGCGGGAATCCGACCAGCCGGTCGGACCCGGCCACACCGGGATCGGCACAACAACTTGTCAACAGCCGTGAATGTTCCGCACCGATCGCGCGGCGCGCCGAGATTCAGGTGGCGACGTCGGCGATGGCGGCGGCGAGGATCGGCACCGTGCCGGCGTTCAGACCCGCCACGTTCATCCGGCTGTCGCCGACGAGGTAGATGCCGTGCGTCTCCCGCAGGGCCGTCACCGCTCCGGAATCGAGGCCGAGGCGCGAGAACATGCCGTTCTGCCGCGCGAGAAAGTCGAACCGGTCGGAGTTCGTGCGCTGGCGCAGCTCGCCGGCGAGCTGCTCGCGCAACCCGATCACCGTCTCCCGCACCCCGTCGAGCTCGGCCTCCCAGTCGGCGCGGAGGTCGGGCGTGTCGAGCACCGTCTGCACGACCCGGGCGCCGTGATCGGGCGGAAAGGAATAGTTCTGCCGGTTGAGATGCGCGAGGTTGCCCTGCGCCAGCGCCGCCGTGGCGGCGTCCGGGGCGACGGCGACGAGGATCCCCGTCCGCTCGCGGTAGACGCCGAAGTTCTTGGAGCAGGACGCGGCGATCAGGACCTCCGGCAGCCGGGCCGCGAGAAGCCGCGTGCCCGCGGCATCCGCGTCGAGGCCCGTGCCGAAGCCCTGATAGGCGAGATCGACAAGCGGCATCAGCCCCGCGCGTTCCGCGAGGGTGGCGAGCTCTGCCCAGAGGTCGGCATCGGGGTCGGCGCCGGTCGGGTTGTGACAGCAGCCGTGCAGCACAACGACGTCGCCGGCCCGCGCCCGCCCCAAATCCTCGAGCATCCCCTCGACGTCGATCCGCCCCGACACGGTGTCGTAGTAGCGGTAGGTCGCCGACGGACGCCCGAGGTGGCGGACGATGCTGACGTGGTTCGGCCAGGTCGGGTCGGGCAGCCAGACCGTCGCCTCGGGCGTCGCCATGCCGACGAGCTCGAGCGCCTGGTGCACCGCGCCCGTGCCCCCGGGCGTGGCGATCGAGGCCAGCCGCTCCTCGGGCACGGCGTCGTCCAGGACGAGCCGGCGCATCGCCGCGTTGAACGCCGGATCGCCGGCGAGGCCGGTATAGGCCTTCGTCGTCTGCGCGTCCCAGACCAGACGCTCGGCCTCCTTGACCGCGCGCATGACCGGCGTCCGCCCCTCGGCGTCGCGGT
>CAYMRW010000446.1:0-2403 GCA_964392825.1 uncultured Rhodobacterales bacterium | reverse complement strand
TGGGCAAGCGGGTGCTGCAGATCGGCTGCGACCCCAAGCACGATTCGACCTTCACGCTGACCGGGTCGCTGGTGCCCACCGTCATCGACATCCTCAAGGAGGTCGACTTCCACGCCGAGGAACTGCGCCCCGAGGACTTCATGTTTGAGGGCTGGGGCGGCGTGATGTGCGTCGAGGCGGGCGGGCCGCCGGCCGGGACCGGGTGCGGCGGCTACGTGGTGGGGCAGACGGTGAAGCTCCTGAAGCAGCACCACATGCTCGACGACACCGACGTGGTGATCTTCGACGTCCTCGGCGACGTCGTCTGCGGCGGCTTCGCGGCGCCTCTGCAGCACGCCGACCGGGCGGTGATCGTGACCGCCAACGACTTCGACTCGATCTACGCGATGAACCGGATCATCGCCGCCGTCGGCGCCAAGGCCAAGAACTACGGGGTGCGGCTCGCCGGCTGCATCGCGAACCGGTCGAAGGACACCGACGAGGTCGACCGCTACTGCCGGACGGTCGGGTTCGACCGAATCGCGCACATGCCCGACATCGACGCGATCCGTCGTTCGCGGCTGAAGAAGAAGACGCTCTTCGAGATGCCGGACGAGGACGACATCGTGGCGGCCCGGGCCGAGTACGTTCGGCTGGCGGAGACGCTCTGGAACGGGACCGAGCCGCTGGCGCCCGACGCTCTGCCCGACCGCGAGATCTTCGAGCTGCTGGGGTTCGACTGATGTTCGCCAGGGTCCTGTATCCCGATAGCGCGCCCCGTGTGCACCGGCGCGAGGTCGGGCGGTCAGCCGGCCGACCGGGGAGTGCTGCGGCTCGCGGCCGAGCCGATGCGCGGATCGGGGGCACGTCATGCTGATACGCCGGAAGCCCGTCTGCGCACCGCTCGACCAGGGCGGTGGAGCGGCGGCGCCCGGGCAGTCGGCGCGGCCGTCGAGCGGCGGCTATCTGGCGACGCGGGCGAAACTCACCGACTACTTCGACGAGCACGCCTCGGAGACGTGGGAGCGGCTGACCTCGGACGCGCCGGTCTCTCGCATCCGCGCCACCGTGCGCGCCGGGCGCGACGCGATGCGCGCGAAGCTGTTGGCGGCGCTGCCCCTCGACCTCACCGGCGCCCGGGTGCTCGACGCCGGCTGCGGTGCCGGGCAGATGGCGGTAGAGCTCGCCCGTCGCGGTGCCGACGTGGTGGCGGTCGACGTGGCGCCGAGCCTCCTCGACGTGGCGAGGCGGCGCATGCCCGAAGATCTGGCAGGGCATGTGATGTACATCGCCGACGACATGACCGACGCGCGGCTGGGTCGGTTCGACCATGTCGTCGCGATGGACAGCCTGATCCACTACGACGCACCCGACATCGCCGCGGCGCTCGACGGGCTCGCGCGGCGGACCGCGCGTTCCATCGTCTTCACTGTGGCGCCGGCGACGCCGCTCCTCACCGCGATGTGGTGGGCGGGGCAGGCGTTCCCGAGCGCCGACCGCTCGCCCGCGATCCGGCCGCACGCGACGCCCCGGCTCGCGGCGGCGCTCGGCCGGCCGCTGCACGATCTCGGGCGCGTCCACCGGGGGTTCTACGTCAGCCAGGCGCTGGAGATCGCCCCGTGATCGCGCGCCTCCCTTCCGGCTGGCTGCCGTTCGCGGACGCGGCGTCCCCCGGGCTGCCGCTCGGGCAGCTGCTGCGCCTGTCGCTGTTCCAGGTGTCGGTCGGCATGGCGACGGTTCTGCTGCTCGGCACGCTCAACCGGGTGATGATCGTCGAGCTTTCGGTGCCCACGCTGATCGTGGCGACGATGATCGCGCTGCCGGTCCTGGTGGCGCCGTTCCGCGCGGTGCTGGGCTTCCGCTCGGACACCCATCGCTCGGCGATCGGGTGGAAGCGCATTCCCTACCTCTGGTTCGGCTCGCTATGGCAGATGGGCGGCCTCGCGATCATGCCCTTCGCGCTGATCGTGCTCTCGGGCGACCAGATCCACGGGCCGGCCTGGGCCGGCGAGGTGCTGGCGGCGCTGGCCTTCCTGATGACCGGCCTCGGGCTCCACATGACGCAGACCGCGGGGCTGGCGCTGGCCTCGGACCGCGCCGATGACGCCACGCGGCCGCGGGTCGTGGCGCTGCTCTACGTGATGTTTCTCGTCGGCATGGGCGTCTCGGCGGTGATCGTCGGATGGCTTCTCGCCGACTTCTCGCAGATCCGGCTGATCCGCGTCGTCCAGGGCGCGGCGCTTGCGACGCTCGTCATCAACCTCGTCGCGCTCTGGCGGCAGGAGAACGTGCGGCCGATGTCGAAGGCCGAGCGGGCGGCGCCGCGGCCGGCCTTCTCGCGCGCCTGGGCCGACTACACCCGAGGCGGCCAGGCGCGGCGGCTTCTCGTCGTGACCTTCATGGGCACGCTCGCCTTCAACATGC
>CAYMRW010000445.1:0-2425 GCA_964392825.1 uncultured Rhodobacterales bacterium | reverse complement strand
CGGGGGGCGTCGCGCGGGCGGCGCTCGCCGAACTCGCGCCCGGGCTCGCGATCACGGGCTACATGGTGGCGCTCGGCCCCCACCCGATCGACCGGGACCGGTTCGACCTCGCGGAAATCGCCCGCAACCCGTTCTGGAGCCCGGACGCCGAGGCGGCGGCGGCCTGGGGCGGCTATCTCGACGACCTGCGCAAGTCGGGCGACAGCGTCGGCGCCATGATCGAAGTCCGGGTGACAGGCTGCCCGGCCGGTCTCGGCGCCCCGGTCTATGGCAAGCTCGACACCGACCTCGCCGCAGCGATGATGTCGATCAACGCCGTCAAGGGCGTCGAGATCGGCGAGGGGATGGCCGCCGCCGCGCTGACCGGCAGCGCCAACGCCGACGAGATCGCCATGGGTCCCGACGGGCCGGTCTATTCCTCGAACCATTCGGGCGGCATCCTCGGCGGCATCTCGACCGGGCAGGACATCGTGGTGCGCTTCGCGGTCAAGCCGACCTCGTCGATCCTCACCCCGCGCCGCACGATCACGAAGGCGGGCGAGGCGACCGAGATCGTGACGAAGGGCCGACACGACCCCTGCGTCGGCATCCGCGCGGTGCCGGTGGCGGAGGCGATGGCGGCCTGCGTGATCCTCGACCACCTGCTCCTCGACCGCGCGCAGACGGGCGGCGCACGCGGCCGCATCGGCTGACCGGTTCAACCGGCGGCGGGCGCCCGCGCCTTCGAGACCTGCACGGCGAGGATGCCGGCAGCGATGACCGCGACGCCCGCGAGGTCGAGCCGTCCGAGCCGCTCGCCAAGTAGAAGCGCGGCGATCGCGACCCCGAGAAACGGATTGAGGAAGTGGAACGTGGCAGCCCGCGTCGCCCCCACCCGGCGGACCAGCGTGAACCACACGAATGTCGCCGCGAGACCGGGGACGAGGGTGGTGTAGACGAAGGCCGCGATCAGCGCGGGCGAGAGGTCGACCGCGTGCGTCTCGAAGGCCGCGGGGACGCTCAGCACCGCGGCGCCGACCAGCATCTGCAGCCCGACGATCATCAGCACGTTGCCCCCCGAGGTGGCGCCGCGAACCGCCAGCGTCGCCGCGGTCAGCGCCAGGACGCCGAGCACGCAGAGCCCGAGGCCCAAGGGATCGATCCCCGCATCGATCCGCGCCCCCATGATCAGGACGACCCCGCCGAGGCCGGCGGCGAGCCCCGCCATGCCCAGCGGACGCAAGCGTTCACCGAAGAGCGCGAAGGCCGCGAAAGCCACCACCAGCGGCAGCGAAGAGGCGACGATCGCCGCGACCGAGGCCTCGACCGTCTGCATCGCGACGAAGTTCAGTCCGAGATAGAGGGCGTTCTGGCAGACCCCGAACGCAACGGTCGCGATCCACTGCCCGCGCGTCAGACGCCAGCTCTGCCCCGCCGCCCGGGCAAGCGCGACGCCGATCGCGCCCGAGATCCAGAAGCGCAGCGCAAGCGCCGTGAGGGGCGGCGCATCCGCGACGATGATGCGCGCCGACGTGAACGCCGACGACCACATCGCGGCGAAAGCGACGCCAAGCACGACCGCGCGCAGATCCATGACCGGGCGGCAAGCCGTCCCCTGGGACGGTCAGGTCAGGTGTTGACGCTCTCCTTTAACGCCTTGGCGATGGTGACCTTGACGACCTTGTCGGCGTCCTTCTTGATCTGCTCGCCGGTCGCGGGATTGCGGACCATCCGCTCGGGCCGCTCGCGGCAATAGATCTTTCCGACGCCCGGAAGCGTGACGGCACCGCCCTTCGACACCTCCTCGGTGATGATCTCGGTGATCGCGTCGAGCGCCTCGCCCGCGCTCTTCTTGTCCGATCCGGTCTTGTCGGCCAGGGCCGAGACCAGCTGTGTCTTCGTCAGCGGTTTGGTCGCCATTTCACGTATCTCCTCGTTTGCCCTTGTTGATCGGGCGATTGAGCCATTTAAGCGTGTATTCGGTCTGTCCTACAAGCGTCAAAAGCGAAAACGCCAGTGTTTCAAGGCCCGAATCCTCCCTGTCACAAGAATGCCGTCTCCTCGAAGCTTCTGAGCTTCCGCGAATGGATGCGCGAAAGCGGCATCTCGCGGAGCCGCTCGATCGCCCTCACGCCGATCAGCAGGTGCCGCGAGACCTGTGTCCGGTAGAAGTCGGACGCCATGCCCGGCAGCTTCAGCTCGCCGTGGAGCGGCTTGTCGCTGACGCAGAGAAGCGTGCCGTAGGGGACGCGGAAGCGGAACCCGTTCGCCGCGATCGTCGCGCTCTCCATGTCGAGCGCGATGGCGCGGGATTGCGAGAGGCGCTGCACCGGCCCGGACTGGTCGCGCAGCTCCCAGTTGCGGTTGTCGATGGTGGCGACGGTGCCCGTACGCATGATGCGCTTGAGCTCGTAGCCCTCGAGCTCGGTCACCTCCTCGACCGCGT
>CAYMRW010000444.1:0-2429 GCA_964392825.1 uncultured Rhodobacterales bacterium | reverse complement strand
AGCGCTTCGGGCTCGGCCGCGGCCGTGTACTCGCCGGCATTGAAGCGTCCGAGATCGAACAGATGGGTCGGATGCGCCCCCCAAAGGCGCAGGGTGTTGGCCCAGCGGCCCTTCCAGCCGACGACCGGCGTGTCGTAGCCCGCCGCGACCACACTTTCGCCCGGCGACCAGACCATCCTGTTGCCGTCATGCCGCACGTCGCCCCCGAAACCGACGGCGAAGGCCGCCTCCGGGCGCTCGAACTCCCAGGCATGCGTCTGCGTCAGCCAGTCCTCGGGCTCCTCCACTTGGCGCCCGTCTTCGAAGCGCTGGCGGAAGAGGCCGTGCTCGTAGCGGATCCCGTAGCCCATCGCCGGGACGCCGATCGACGACAGCGACTCCAGAAAGCACGCCGCGAGCCGCCCCAGTCCGCCGTTGCCGAGCGCCGCGTCGGGCTCGTCGGCAAAGACCTCTGACAGAGACAGACCGGCGGGCCGAAGCGCCTTCTCGGCGTCCTCGAGCAGACCGAGGTTCTTGATCGCGTCCTCGAGGAGACGCCCGATCAGGAATTCCATCGACAAATAGTAGACGCGCTTCTTCTGGGCCTTGTAACTCGCCTTCGTGGCTGCGAACCATGTGTCGACGATGCGGTCGCGGACCGCGAGGGACAGGGCCATGCGCCAGTCGAAAATGCTGGCGTGTCCAATGTCCTTGCCCATTGCATACTTCAGCCGTTCGATGACGGCGACATCGAGTGCTTGGCTCATCCGTGCGTTCCCATAACCTTGCGCCTCAGCGGTGACCGACCAAGGCACCCTTGTCGCGAGGCCCCGACTTCCAGCATGCGCGCCGTCACGTTTATTTCTGGTGACGACGCGTCTGCCGGATATGCAGTTCTATGCCGCCGCGTCTAGTCCCTGGTGGCTGATGAAGTCGGCGATGACCCCGGCGTACTGGGGATCGCGGCTGGCGAGGTGCAGCGTTGCGGCCAGCATGCCCTGCTTCGATCCGCAGTCGAATCGCCGCGCCGACAGGTGAAAGCCCGCGAGGCCGATCTCGGGCGCTTGCCGCGCAATCGCGTCGGTAAGCTGGATCTCGCCGCCGGCTCCCGGTTTCTGCCCGGCCAGCGCCTCGAAGATCGACGGGGCGAGGATGTAGCGGCCGACCACGGCGGTGCGCGACGGCGCCTGCTCGGGGTTCGGCTTCTCGACCATTCCCGAAGCGCGGACCACCTGCCCTTCGCAGCTCGTCGTCTTCAGAACGCCGTAGCTGCTCACCTCTTCCCGAGCGACCTCGATCGCGGCGACCATGTGTCCGACCCCGGCACGCGTGTAGCCCGCGATCATCTCCGCCAGGCAACCGCGGCCGCCGCCGACCATGAGATCGTCGGGCAGGATGACCGCGACCGGCCCATCCAGCACGTGATCGCGGGCGCAGAGCACCGCGTGGCCGAGGCCCAGCGGCTCGTCCTGCATGACGAAGGCCACCTCGTGCGTCTTGGTGCAGACGGCGTCGGCCTCGAGCCGGTCGGCGATCTCGTCCTTGCCGCGGCTGCGCAGCGTCGCGACGAGCTCCGCGTCCTCCAGCACGTGCCGTTCGATCGCGACCTTCGACGGGTGGCTCACGAACACCATCCGCTCGATCCCGGCGGCGCGCGCCTCGTCGATGGCATACTGGATCAAGGGACGATCGATGACCGGCAGAAGCTCCTTCGGGGTGGCCTTGGTCGCCGGCAGAAAGCGCGTCCCCAGACCGGCAACGGGAAAGATCGCCGTCCTCACTCGGGTTTGGGTCATCTCGAACATTCTCCACTGGTAGGATGGTGCGCCCCGGGCGCTGACTGACGTCGGTCTCGAACGGAACTGGCCGCCGTGCGGTCGCGCAGCGGACACAGGCAACTCAAGGTCAATGCGGTCACAGGTTCCCTCGTGGCGAGGCTTACCGCTGCGGCATCCGCCCGGATAGCCCCGATCGAACACCGTCGTTAATGGTCGATGGCGCTGCGGGGTTCCGCGGTCCAGACCGGGGATCGGCTTGCGCCTTCCCTGGGACCGATGGCGCTCCGCTGCCGCGGAAATGGGCACCGATGCCGTTCGCCCCGGCATAGTGCGATCACGGTGCCGCACCGTCCGGCTCGCGCTGCCCATGGGCCCGATGTAAAGCAGGCGCATGGATTTCGGGTCGGCACGCATTTCGAAGACGTGGTACAAGCTTCGGCGCTACTCGCGGCGGCTCTGGGTACGCGCCGGCAGCATCGCGCTTCTCGCCCTGGTCGCCGCCTGGGCCGCGCGTCCGCTCGGCCCCCTCATCCCCGAAGAGCTGGCGGAAGGGCTCGGCGGCGGCGCGCTCCTGCGGATCCTCGAGATCCTCGCCTCCTCCATGCTCGCCGTGACGATCTTCTCGCTCTCGATCATGGTGCAGGCGCGGCAGTCGGCGTCGACGCAGGTGAC
>CAYMRW010000443.1:0-2433 GCA_964392825.1 uncultured Rhodobacterales bacterium | reverse complement strand
AGGACCTTGACGTTCCCGTACGCCTTCTCGACGTCCTGAAGGTGTAGATTGGCCATTCTCGCGTTCCTCCCTCAATCCTGTTCCAGCGCGAACACCCCCTGAAACGCCGGAAGTGCCGCTGCCGTTTCCATCATCGTCGCCGTTAAGGGGGCATACCGATCCTGGCGCCATCTTCCGTCCGGCAGAGCGACGGTCTGTTCCTCGTCCGACAGGTTGAACGCACAGAGCATCCGCCGTCCATCCCATTCGCGCACGAGGCTGAGGATACGGTCGTCGGCCCTCAGGAGCGTCATCGATCCCTTGATGAGCGCGGGATGGGCCCGGCGAAAGTCGATCAGGGCGCGGTAGAAGTTCAGCGTAGAGCCGGGATCGCGCTCCTGTACCGAGACGGCGCGGTCGAGATGCTCCATTGCCATGGGCAGCCAGGGGTCGCTCTCGGAGAAGCCGCCGTGATGCGCCTCGACCGTCCAGGGGATCGGCGTGCGGCACCCGTCGCGGCCCTTGAACTTGGGCCAGAAGCGGATGCCGTAGGGATCGCGCAGGTCCTCGAAGGCCACGTAGGCCTCGGTCAGACCCAGCTCCTCTCCCTGGTAGATGCAGATCGAACCTCGGAGGCTGCAGAGGATGGCGGCGTAGAGGCGCAGCTCCGCCTCGCTCAGGTTCCAGCGCGACGGGTGGCGGGCGACGTCGTGGTTCGAGAACGCCCAGCAGGACCACGAGTCCCGGCCCCAGTGCTCGAAATCGTCGATGATGGCGCCGATGCGCGTGCCTGCCGGGAAGGTTCCCGCGAGGAAGTCGAAGCCGTAGCACATGTGGAGGCGACCCTCGCCCTTCGTGTACTCGGCCTGGACCTCCGCGCCGCGATGACTGTCGCCGACCTCGCCTACGGCCGTCGCCGCGGGATAAGTGTCGAGGAGCGCCCGGAACCGTTCCAGGAAGGTCAGGTTCTCGGGCTGCGTCTTGTCGAAGAGATGGTGCTGGAAGTTGTAGGGATTGACGGCCGGCGCCGTCGTGTCGTTGCGCAGGTCGGGGTCCAGAGCCGGGTTGTTCCGGAGCCGCGCGTCGTGGAAGTAGAAGTTCACCGTATCGAGCCGGAACCCGTCGACGCCGCGGTCGAGCCAGAACCGCGCGACGTCGAGAACGGCGTCCTGCACCGCCGGGTTGTGGAAGTTGAGGTCCGGCTGCTCGGGCAGGAAGTTGTGCATGTAGTACTGCATCCGTTCCCCGTCCCACTCCCAGGCTGAGCCGCCGAACACCGACAGCCAGTTGTTGGGCGGCGTGCCGTCGTCCTGGGCGTCGGCCCAGACGTACCAGTCCGCCTTGGCGTTCGTGCGCGAGTGGCGGCTCTCCCGGAACCAGGGGTGGATCTCGGCGGTGTGCGAGATCACGAGGTCGATCAGCACCTTGAGGTTCAGGCTGTGCGCCCGCTCGATCAGGCTGTCGAAATCGTTGAGCGATCCGAAGAGGGGGTCGACGTCGCAATACTCGCTGACGTCGTAGCCGAAATCGAGCATCGGCGAGGGGAAGAACGGCGAGATCCAGATGGCGTCGACGCCGAGCGACGCCACGTGCGGCAGCCGGTGTATGATGCCGGGGAGGTCGCCCACGCCGTCGTTGTTGCCGTCCTGGAACGAGCGCGGGTAGATCTGGTAGATCACCGCGCCGCGCCACCAGTCCCGGTCGACGCCCGTCGATACGGCCCGGGCGGCGCCCCGCGGCCCCCAAACCCGCGTCATCCGGGCGTCACTTCACCGAGCCGGCCAGAAGGCCCCGCACGAGGTAGCGCTGCATGGTGAAGAACACGAGGAGTGGCACCGCGATCGAGACGAAGGCCGCGGTCGCGAGGATGCCCCAGTCGCCGCCGCGCGAGCCGAGCAGGTCGTCGGCGATCTTGACCGTCATCACCTTGGCGTCGTCGGACGAGGGCAGGAACACCTTTGCCACGAGGAGATCGTTCCAGGTCCACAGGAACTGGAAGATCGCGAAGGCGGCCAGCGCCGGAAAGCTGAGCGGCAGCACGATGCGCGTGAACACCTGGAAGTCGGTGGCGCCGTCCACCTTGGCGCTCTCGATGATGTCCCGCGGCAACCCGACCATGTAGTTGCGCAGGAGGTAGACCGCGAGCGGCAGGCCGAACGCGGTGTGCGCGAACCAGATCCCCATAAAGCTCTGGCCGATGCCGATCCGGTTGTGGAACTGCAGCATCGGGACTAGCGCGAGTTGCAAGGGCACGACGAGAAGCCCGACGACCGCGGCGATCAGGACGCCGCGTCCCGGAAAGTCCATCCACGCCAGCGCATAGGCCGCGAACGCCGCCATCAGGATCGGAATCACGGTTGCCGGGATCGTCACCGTGAGCGTGTTGATGAAGGCGCGGTCCATGTTGTCGGCGCTGAGCACGGTGTTGTAGTTGTTCAGCGTGAACTCGGCCGG
>CAYMRW010000442.1:1107-2434 GCA_964392825.1 uncultured Rhodobacterales bacterium | reverse complement strand
ACCGTCGACTTCCAGGACAACTACGACGGCAAGGACCAGGAGCCCGTGGTCCTGCCGGCGCGGTTCCCGAACATGCTCGTCAATGGCGCCGGCGGCATCGCTGTGGGGATGGCGACGAACATCCCGCCCCACAACCTCGGCGAGGTCGTCGACGCCACGTTGGCGCTGATCGAGGACCCCGATCTCGATTCGACCGAGCTGATGCAGTTCGTGCAGGGTCCCGACTTCCCGACCGGCGGGTTGATCCTCGGCCGCTCGGGCTCGCGCCGCGCGTATCTCGAGGGGCGGGGCAGCGTCATCTGCCGGGCCCGCACGCATGTCGAGGAGGTGCGCAAGGATCGTTTCGCCATCGTCGTCGACGAGGTCCCCTACCAGGTCAACAAGGCCGCGCTGGTCGAGAAGATCGCCGACTTCGTCCGCGAGAAGCGGCTCGACGGCATCTCCGGCATCCAGGACGAGAGCGACCGAGTCGGCGTGCGCGTGGTCATCGAACTCCGCCGCGACGCCACGCCCGACGTCGTCTTGAACCAGCTCTACCGCTTCACCAACCTGCAGATCAGCTTTCCCTGCAACATGCTGGCGCTGAATGGGGGGCGACCCGAGCAGCTCACGCTCCGCGGGTTCCTGTCCGCCTTCGTCGATTTCCGCGAGGAGGTGGTGGCCCGCCGCACCGCCCACGACCTGAGGAAGGCGCGCGAGCGCAGTCACATCCTCTGTGGCCTCGCCGTCGCCGTCTCGAACGTCGACGAGGTCGTGGCAACCATCCGCGCCTCCGCCGACGGCGCCGAGGCGCGCCAGGCCCTCATGGCGCGGCGGTGGCCGGCGCAGGACATCGCCGAGTACATCCAGCTCATCGACGACCCCTCGCATACCATCAACGAGGACGGCAGCTACAACCTCTCAGAGGCGCAGGCGCGCGCCATACTCGACCTCCGCCTGCAGCGCCTGACCCAGCTCGGTGTCAAGGAGGTCACCGACGAACTGCAGGAGCTTGCCGCGAGGATCCGCGACTACCTCGACATCCTGCGCTCGCGCGACCGCGTCATGGCCATCATCGCCGAGGAGTTGCGGGAGGTCCGCGACGAGTTCGCCGTCCCCCGCCGCACCGAGATCGTCGAATGGGCGGGCGACGTCGAGGACGAGGACCTGATCGAGCGCGAGGACATGGTGGTGACGGTCACCCAGACCGGCTACATCAAGCGCACGCCCCTGACCGAGTTCCGCAGTCAGCGCCGCGGCGGCAAGGGCGTGGGCGGCATGGCGACCAAGGACGACGACGTTGTCACCACGCTCTTCGTCGCCAACACGCACACGCCGCTGCTTTTCT
>CAYMRW010000442.1:0-1097 GCA_964392825.1 uncultured Rhodobacterales bacterium | reverse complement strand
ACGGCATGGTCTACAAGCTCAAGACCTGGCGCCTGCCGGTCGGCTCCCGGAACGCCCGCGGCCGCGCCATCCGGAACATCATCCAAAGCATGGCCGAGGGTGCCTCGATCGCCGCGATCATGCCCGTCGACCGCGACGAGGAGGACTGGGATCAGCTGCAGATCGTCTTCGCGACCTCGGCGGGCGACGTGCGCCGCAACCAGCTCAGCGACTTCACCAACGTCATGCGCAACGGCAAGATCGCCATGCGCCTGCCCGAGGGCACTCATCTCGTCAACGCCCGCATCGCCTCCGAGGAGGATGACGTGATGCTGGTCACCGCCAACGGCCGTGCCATCCGCTTCCCGACGACCGACGTCCGCGTCTTCCGGGGGCGGGAGTCGACCGGCGTCCGCGGCATCCGCCTCGGGTCCGACGACATGGTGGTGTCCATGGCCGTCATCCGCCACTTCGACGCCACGCCCGAGGAGCGGACATCGTATCTGCGCATGCGCCGGGCGGTGGAAGGATTGACCGACGAGGCCGAGGCCGAGCCCGACGAGGACGAGACGGGCGAAGAGGCGCGCGAGTTCGACGCCGCCCGCTACGCCGAGATGTCGGCGGCGGAGGACCTGATCCTCACCATCACCGAGAAGGGCACGGGCAAGCTCTCGTCCTCGCACGACTATCCCGTCCGCGGCCGCGGCGGCCAGGGCGTTCGCGCGATGGACGCCGCGATGCGCGGCGGCCGCCTCGTCGCCGCGTTTCCGGTCGAGCTCTCCGACCAGATCATGCTTGCCACCTCGCGCGGCCAGTCGATCCGCGTCCCAGTCGACGGCATTTCGTTCAGATCGCGCTCGGCGGGCGGCGTCCGCGTCTTCAACACCGGCCAGGGCGAGCGCGTGGTCTCGGTCGCGTGGATCGCGGAATCCGAGGCCGATCCGCTGGAGCCGACCGAATGACCATGCACCCCCTCCACATCGTCGGCGGCGGCCTCGCCGGCTCCGAGGCCGCGTGGCAGGCCGCGCGGGCGGGCGTTCCCGTGATCCTGCACGAGATGCGGCCCAAGGGCGGCACCTTCGCCCACAAGACCGGCAATCTCGCCGAACTCGTCTGCT
>CAYMRW010000441.1:0-2453 GCA_964392825.1 uncultured Rhodobacterales bacterium | reverse complement strand
CGGGCGGCGCGTCCGGCGCTGCTCTTCGCCTGGCAGGCGCCGACGCTGCTCAGCCGGGCGCGGCGCCGTCCGGAGGCGGTCGCCGACGGGACGCTCGGCATGTCGGAGTTCCGCAAGCGGACCGGCCTGATGCGCGCGGCCCTCACGGGGCGCGTCTGACCTCCGCCGCGTCGTCGCGCGGGCGCAGCGCCAGCCAGATCAGTGCCGCCCCGGCCAGCGTCAGGAACGGGATCATGGCGAGGTTGACCGCCTGCCACCCCGCCTCGGGCGTGCCGCCGGCGCAGTTCATCAGGCCGCCCGAGGCTAACGAGGCGAGGGTGACGCAGCCGAAGACCAGCGCGTCGTTCAGCCCCTGGATGCGGCCCCGTTCCTCGGGCCGGTGCATCGCCGCCAGCATCGACGTCGCCCCGATGAAACCGAAGTTCCAGCCGATGCCGAGGAGGACCATCGCCCCGAAGAAGTTCACGAGATCGACCCCGGAAAGCCCGATCAGTCCCGCGCCGCCGAGGATCGTCAGACCCGCCGCCACGATCCGCTCGGCCCCGAAGCGGGCGATCAGGTGGCCGGTGAAGAAGGCCGGGGCGTACATGGCGAGGACATGCGCCGAGACGATGTCGGCGGCATGCCCTTGCGTGAAGCCGCAGCCGACGACGGCGAGGGGCGCCGAGGTCATGACGAGGTTCATGAGCGCATAGCTCACCATGGCGCAAATGACCGCCACCGCGATCCCCGGGGTCGCGAGAAGCTCGCGCTTGCTGCGGCCGGCGGGGCCGTCGGCGGCCGGCGGAGCGGGGCGGGGGATGTCGAGCCCGAAAAAGAGCAGCGAGCCCAAGGCGTTGACCGCGACGACGGCGAGGTAGGTGCCGAGAAAGGGCACCACGTATGCCTCGGACGTCAGCTTGACGAGCTGCGGTCCGATCAAGGCCGAGACGAGGCCGCCCGCCATGACGTAGCTGATCGCCTTGGGGCGGAACGCCTCGGATGCGGTGTCGGCGGCGGCGAAGCGGTAGAAGAGGTACGAGGCCATGAAGGCCCCGGTCGCCAGCGACCCTGCGAGAAACAGCACGAAGCTCTGCGTCACGAGACCGGCGGCGCCGAGCCCGCCGCCAAGGCTGCCTGCCAGCGTGCCGGTCCAGAACCCCGCGCGGCGCCCGTGCCGCTGCATCAGCGCGGCAATCGGCTGCGCCGCCATCATCGATCCCGCGACCATCATCGAGATGGGCAGCGTCGCGAGGCACGGATTGGGGCTGAGGGACTGCCCCGCGAGGCCGGCGACGATGATGACCATGGGCAGCTGGGCGCCGAGCAGCGCCTGTGCCGCAACGAGAACGACCACGTTCCGCCGTGCCCGATCGAGACCGTCTCTCATGTCGCGGGGCTAGAGCAGGGCGCGGGCGGGAGCAAGTCGTCGCGGAGAAGACGCGCATCGCGCGCGTCGGATTGAAGTGGCCGGCTGCATGCCTGCATACTCCGCCCGACGCCCGACGCCTGCCGACGTCCGAACGGGAACCGGAACGCACGACGTGATCCAGACAGCGCTGCCGACGGCCGGAAGGGCCAAGCCGGGGGAGGCCCCGGAGCTTTGAGGCTACTGCTTCTGGCAGGCACCGCCGAGGGGCGGCAGGTCGCGAACGCGCTGGCGCAGGAGCGGCGGGTCCGCATGACCGTCTCGCTCGCGCGCTCGGAACGGCCGCCGACGGCCTTCGACGTCCCCGTCAGGATCGGCGGCTTCGGCGGCGACGCGGGCTTCGCCGCCTTCATGGAGGATCAGGGGGTGGATGCGGTCCTCGACGCCACGCATCCCTTCGCCGCGGCCGTCAGCCGGCGAACCGCGGGCTACTGCGAGCGCCACGGCATACCCTACATCCAGTTCCTGCGGCCGACATGGCTGCCCGGGCCGCGGGACCGCTGGAGCTTTCTGAACTCCGAGCGCGAGGTGGTCGAGCGCGTGCCCGAGGACATCAACGTGTTCATCGCGACGGGGCGCGACACCATGCATCACTACGACGGGCTGACCTCGCAGTACGTCGTCTGCCGGGTCCTGTCGGCGCCGGAGGATCCCTTCCCACTGCCGCAGGGGCGCTGGCTCCACAGCTGCCCGCCGTTCGACGTCGCCTCGGAGGCGCGGCTGATGCGGGATCTCGCCACCGACTGGCTCGTCGTCCGGAACTCGGGCGGCAGCTCGAGCCGGGCCAAGGTCGACGCGGCGCGCGAACTCGGCATCAAGGTGGCGATGATCCGCCGGCCGCCGCAGCCGGTGGCGCCGCGGCTCAGCACCGTCGCCGAAGCGCTGGCCTGGGTCCGGCGCAAGCTGTGACGGCCGCCCGACATGCCGCCGGCGAACGGGTCATCGTCGGCCCCGACTGCGTCGCCGAGGGGGCGGCATGGCTGGCGCGGACCGAGCCGCGTTTCGCCGAGGCTCTGGCGCGGACCGGGCCCTTGCCCCTCCGCCG
>CAYMRW010000440.1:0-2459 GCA_964392825.1 uncultured Rhodobacterales bacterium | reverse complement strand
CGCGTCGGGCAAGTTCCCCTCGCTGTCCGAGCCCGAGCCCGCCTATCACGGGCTGCGCTTCCACGAGACGTTCGGGCCGCTCGCCTACACCTTCCACGGCATCGCGGTCGGGATGCGCGACCTCGGCATGACCATGAACCCGCAGGGCGCGCACTACACGCTGATGGGGATCGAGACGCTGAGCCTGCGCATGGCCCGTCACGTCGAGAACGCGGTGAAGATCGCGACCTGGCTCGAGAACGACCCGCGGATCGAGCGAGTGACCTATGCCGGCCTCGACTCCTCGCCCTACAAGGCGCGGATGGCGACGGTTTGCCCGAAGGGGGCGGGGTCGATCTTCACCTTCGCCGTCAAGGGCGGCTACGAGGCGTGCCTCAAGCTCATCGACGCCGTCGAGATCTTCAGCCATGTGGCCAATCTCGGCGACACGCGCTCGCTCATCATCCACTCCGCCTCGACCACCCACCGGCAGTTGTCCGAGAACCAGCAGCGCGCCGCAGGGGCCGACCCCAACGTCGTGCGCGTCTCGATCGGCATCGAGGACCCCGAGGATCTGATCGCCGACCTCGATCAGGCGCTCGCCAAGGCGGCGGCTTGAGCTCAGTCGTCGATGGCGAAAACGGCCGTCACCGACGCGGTCACGGACAATTCGCCCGCGGCCACGGGCACGGATTCCGACGCCATGCGCGCGTTCGCCATGTCCATGGGGCGCGGGGCACCGCCAAGTGTGCTCAGTTCCGTCACCTCGCCGAGCGTCACGTCGGCCCCCGCCGCGATGACCTCCGCGCGCCGCCGTGCGTCGGCCACGGCGAGGCGAAGCGCCTCGTCGGACGCGGGCGCCATGTCGGCCAATCCGAAGGCCAGGCCCTCGAACGTGTTCGCGCCCTCCCCCGCCACCGCGTCGAGAATGGCGCCGAGCCGGTCGAGCTCGTCCACGCGAACGGCAAGGAGATTCCGGGCGACGTAGCCTGAAACCTGCGGTTCCGGCGTGTTGCCATCCGCGAAGCGGGGTCCGAGAGCGAGGTTCGAGGTCTGCATGTCGGCCATCTCGATTCCCTCGGCCGCCAGGCGGTCCATGACCGCGCGCATCGCGTTCGAGTTCGAGGCGAGGGACTCGGCCGCCGTGCCGGCCTCGGTCGTGACCCCGATCCTCACATGCGCGATGTCGGGCACCGTCGCCACCTGACCCTGCCCGGTCACGACGATCTGTCGCCCCTGATCGCGGTCCTGCGCCGTCGACGGCAATGCCGCCAGAAGACCCGCCGCCAGCGACGCGATCCGGAATGCCTTCATGCCTCGTCCTCCCGTGCCTGAAACCCCTGCCGTCGGAGAGGCCCGCCCCAAGTGACGGGCCGCCCCCGGCGTGGGCCGATGCCCCTTGCTAGGGTCAGGCAACATCGTGGCATACTCCGCGTCAACGGAATCGGCGCTTGAGGGTGGCCGCGGACCTGACCAGACGGATCGGAATGACGTCGGACATCACGCTGGAACTCGATCACGACGGCGTCCGCCTGGTGCAGCACGATGCCGAGGGAAAGGTTCGGCGCGGGACCGTCGGTCTCGAGGACCCCGATTTCGAGGCCAAGCTCGCGGCGCTGCGGGACGACTTTGGCGCCCACGCCCCCGCCGACGTCGAGGTCGTGCTGCCGTCTGCGCTCGTCGCCTTCCTAGATGCCGGCGACACCGGCGACGAGGAACTGGCGATCCAGGTGCGGGAAGCGACGGGCTGTACGCTCGAGGATCTGTTGATCGAGCGTTCGGGCGACACCGCCGCCGTCGTCGAGCGGACCACGCTGGAGGAGGCCCGCGCCTTTGCCGAGGCGCACGGCTTCGTTCCGCGGGCCTACCTCGCGCCGCATCCGGAGGCGGAGAGGCCGCCCGTCGTCTTCCAGCCCGAGGCGCCGGTCGCGATGGCGTTCCGGACCGCCCGAGCGCCCGAACCGCACGCGGACGACGACACGAGCGCACCCGGACCGGTCGCCACTCCGCCGCCCGGCGGGACGGTGCCGGACGATCCGTCTGCGCCGGAGGTGGAACCGCAGCCGCCCCAGCCCATGCGCACGCCGCACGACAGTCGCGCGAGGAGTCGTCTGGCGCTTGCCCCCCTGTTCGTCGCGGCCGGGATCGTGGCCCTCGCGCTACTCGGCGGCGCGATCTGGTACGTCGCCGGCGATCCTTCGTCGCCCGGTGAGCAGGCGCGCGAAGCCTCCGCGGCGACGGACGACATGGCCGCGGCGGACCCGCAGGCGGACCCCGAGCCGGTGCCTTCGGAAAGCGGACGGGCATCGCCCGCCGTGGATCGCGCGCCCGTACCGCCCGAACCGGAACCGGGCGCCGCGACCGGCTCGCCGCCGGAGGATCGGGCCCCGACACCGCCGCCCCTCGTATCCGGGGGCGAGACCGCGGGCGGTCCAGCGCCCCCGGCCCTGCCGCCCGGGGTCGAGCCGCCGGAGGTCGCC
>CAYMRW010000439.1:0-2467 GCA_964392825.1 uncultured Rhodobacterales bacterium | reverse complement strand
TCGCCGCGCCGGTGGCGGCGCAGACCGAAGTCACGCTCGCGCGCTTCTTCGGTGCCTGCGAGGATGCCGGAAATGACCCGACGGCGAGTTCGGGCGAGGCCTGCATCGTCCAGTCGATCATCAACGCCGCGAGCGAAGAGATCGAGGGCGTCACTGTCACCACGCTGCCGACCGACTGGGGCAACTACTACGACCAGCTCAAGGCGGCCTATGCCGGCGGCACGCCGCCCGATGTGCATGTCATGCACCGCCACCGCGTGCCCGAGTTCGCGGGCTTCGGCGCGCTCTCCCCGATCGGAGACGACCTCGAGAGCGTCGGCATCGACCCGAACGACTGGACCGAGAACGCCCGCGAGGCAGTCACCTATGAGAGCCAGATCTACGGTGTGCCGATGGATTTCCACGCCAACCTGTGGCACGTCAACATGGACCTGATGGAGCAGGCGGGCCTCGTCGAGGACGGCAAGCCGGTGCTCCCCTCCTCGCCTGAGGAGCTGCTCGAGCACGCCAGGATGGTCAAGGAGGCGACGGGCCAGAACTACCTCGCCGCCGACTTCGCGCAGTTCCCGATCGGCGTACGGCTGGTCCTCGCGCTGCTCTGGCAGCAGGGCGAGAACATCTTCACCGAGGACGGAACGGCGACGATCGACACCGAGGCCGCGAAGACCGCGGTCGGGACCATCACCCAGCTCTTCGACGAAGGGCTCGCCAATCCGCAGCTCAACTACGCCGACAGCCAGCAGGCGTTCCTGAACGGAGAGGCGGCGGTGCTCGTCAACGGCACGTGGGTCGTCGACTTCTACGCCGAGCAAGCCGCCGACGAGAACGTGGCGCTGGCCAACTACTACGTCGCCGACTTCCCGACGCTCTTCGACGAGCCCGCGACCTGGGCCGACAGCCACATGTGGGTGATCCCCTCGCCGGTGCAGCAGGACCCGGAGAAGTATCAGGCGGCGCTCAAGGTTCTGGCGTTCATCAACGAGCACAACATCGACTGGGCGCGCACGGGGCACATGGCGGTGCGGACCTCGGTCCTCGAGAGCGACGCCTACACGAGCCTGCCGCACCGCGACGAGTACGCCGACACCGCATCTATCGCGCGCGACACGCCGCCGACGCAGAGCTACGGCGCCATCCAGGACATCCTGAACCGCGAGCTGCAGGCGATCTGGCTCACCGGCAAGCCGATCGAGGATGCCCTCGCAGATGCCGAGGTCGAGGTCCAGGACGAGCTCGACAGCTGAGGAACGGCCAGATCCGCCCCGCCGGGAGCAGGCCATGACCGATCGACAGCTTGCCCCCGGACAATGGTCGCGTGCCCGTGCGGTCGCGTGGGCCGCGCTGCACCCCTGGTATTGCGGCTTCAACTTCCTGCCATCGAGCGCCGTCAACTTCGTCGAGATGTGGCAAGCCGAGACCTTCGATGCGCCGACTATCGAGCGCGAGCTCGGCTGGGCCGCCGATCTGGGGCTGAACGCGCTCCGCACGAACCTGCCTTTCGTCGTCTGGCAGCAGGATCGCGACGGGCTTCTTTCTCGCATCGAAACCCTGCTCGGGCTCGCAGCGGCGCGCGGCCTTGCAACGGTTCTGTGCCCGTTCGATGATTGCGGGTTCGGCGGCGCCGAGCCGGTCGCCGGCCCGCAGCCCGATCCGGTGCCGGGCGTCCACAACAGCCGGGCGGTCGCCAGCCCCGGCCGCGCCACCGTCGCCGATCGCAGGGCGTGGCCCGAGCTCGAGCGTTACGTACGCGACCTCGTCGGCGCCTTCGGCCGCGACCATCGGCTGCTGATGTGGGATCTCTACAACGAGCCCGGCAATGGCATGGTGTTCTCCCGCGACGGCTATATCGACGTCGCGGCCAACCTCGAGCCGCACAGTCACGCGCTGATGGTCAAGACCTTCGCCTGGGCGCGCGCAGAGATGCCGGTCCAGCCCCTGACCGTCGGTGCCTGGCGCACGCCCCTGCAGGGCAGCGGCCTCGACTTCTACGACTCGGCCATCGACAGCGACGCGCTCGCGCTGTCCGACGTCCTGAGCTTCCACGCCTATCTGCCGACGCATCGCACCGAGCAGATCATCGACATGCTGGCGGCTCGGGAACGCCCGGCATTCTGCACCGAATGGATGGCGCGCGCCGTCGCCAGCCGCATTGGCGATCAACTGGAACTCATGCGCCGGCGCGACATCAGCTGTTTCCACTGGGGCCTGGTGCGCGGCCGCACGCAGACGGATCTGCCGTGGCCCGAAAAGCTCCTCCGCACCGTCGGCGGCGTGCCGGAGCCGACGGGCTGGTTCCACGACCTTCTCGAGCCCGACGGCTCGCCGCACGACCCCAAGGAAATCGAGATGATCCGGGGCCTGGGAACCGTCCCCGCACGTCTGACGAGCTAGACTAGCAAGGGAGAAAACACGTGGCCAATCTACACCTTCAGGACGTCGAGAAGGCGTACGGGAACGTCAAGGTCCT
>CAYMRW010000438.1:0-2485 GCA_964392825.1 uncultured Rhodobacterales bacterium | reverse complement strand
GCGAGTTCATGCAGACGCTGACCAAGACCTTCGCGCACCTGACGATCGGGCTCGCCATCTTCGACCGCACCCGGCATCTGGCGCTGTTCAACCCGGCGCTGACCGATCTCACGCAGCTGCCTGTCGACTTCCTCGCCAGCCGCCCGACGCTCTTCGGTTTCCTCGACCGGCTGCGCGAGAAGAAGATGATCCCCGAACCCAAAGACTACAAAGGCTGGCGCAAGCGGCTGATGGAGCTCGAGGCCGCGGCGGCGGACGGCACCTATGCCGAGACCTGGGCCCTACCCTCGGGCCAGACCTACCGCGTCACCGGGCGGCCGCACCCCGACGGCGCGGTGGCGTTCCTGTTCGAGAACATCTCGGCCGAGATCTCGCTGACGCGCCAGTTCCGCGCGGAGCTCGAGATGGGCCAGGCGGTGATCGACAGCCTCGACGACGCCATCGCCGTCTTCTCGCCCGATGGCGTGCTGACGATGACCAACCGGGCCTACGTGGCGCTCTGGGGCGACGACCCCGGCACGTCGCTGCGCGACATCGCGGTGACCGACGCCATGCGCACGTGGCTCTCCCGGTCCTCGCCGTCGCCCGTCTGGGGCGAGATCCGCGACTTCACCGCCCGCATGCAGGAACGCAGCCCCTGGAGCGGCGCCGTGCGGCTCGAGGACGGTCGCGGCCTCGAGGTGCGCGTGGTGCCGCTGAGCGGGGGCTCGACCCTCGTGCGCTTCGCGCTGATGCGCGACGAGGGTGCCGACGATGCGCCGGATCTCGAGGCTTCCGCCCGGGCGGGAACCTGACGCAACCGTCGACTTGTCTGCGCCGCTCGGGGCGGTCAAGACTCGCGCCCGTGCAGACGCGCTACACCCTCCCCGAGCCGACCGTCACCGAACGTCTCGCCGCCGCGCTCGCGCCCCGGCTCGCGCCGGGGGACACGCTCCTCCTTTCGGGGCCCATCGGCGCTGGGAAGACGCATTTCGCCCGCGCTCTGATCCGCGCCCGGCTGGGGCGGGCGGAGGAGGTCCCGTCGCCCACCTACACGCTGGTGCAGACCTACGGCGACGGTTCGGACGAGATTTGGCATGCCGACCTCTATCGCCTCTCGGGCCCCGAGGAGGTTGTCGAGCTGGGGCTCGAGGAGGCCTTCGGCACCGCCATCTGCCTCGTCGAGTGGCCGGACCGCCTGGGCGCGGTTCCGGATGGCGCCCTGCACCTCGAGTTCGCCGTCGCGGGCGGTGGACGAACCCTGACGGTCACCGGGGAAGACGGGTGGCGGTCGCGCCTGCCCGAGGTTCTCGATGCCTGACCGGCAGCGCGCCATCGAGGCGTTCCTGCGCCGAGCCGGGTGGCCCGGCGCCGAGCGCGTTCCGCTGGCCGGAGACGCATCGCTGCGGCGTTACGAGCGGCTGACCCTGCGCGGCGAACGGGCGGTGCTGATGGACGCGCCTCCGGACCGTGGCGAGAACGTGGGCCCGTTTCTTGCCGTCGCCGGCCGGCTCGAGCGCTGGGGCTTTTCCGCGCCGGCGGTGCTCGCGGCCGACATCGACGCCGGCCTCCTCCTGCTCGAGGATCTGGGCGACGACCTCTTCGCCCGGTATCTCGCGGCGCGGCCCGATGCGGAGACCGAACTCTACGAGGCCGCCGTCGACCTCCTGGCCGCCCTGCACGATCACGCCCCGCCGGACGCCCCGCGCTACGGGCCGGCCGAGATGGCCCGGGCCGCGACCCTCGCCTACGAGTGGTACCTCCCGGCGACCGGTCGCGAGGCCGACGCCGCGGGGTTCGCCGAGGTGATGGAGGATGCCCTCGCCCGCGAGACCGGGTCGACGGGCACCCTCGTCCTGCGCGACTACCACGCCGAGAACCTGATCTGGCTGCCGGAGCGGCGGGGCGTCGCCCGTGTCGGCCTTCTCGACTTCCAGGACGCCGCGGCCGGGCACCCAGCCTACGATCTCGCGTCGCTTCTCACCGACATCCGCCGCGAGGTGAGCCCCGCCCTGCGGGCCTGCATGGAGGCGCGCTACGCCGCCGCGACCGGGCGCGATCCCGCGCGTCTGCGGGCCGAGGTCGCGCTCCTCGCCGTGCAGCGCGGCCTGCGCATCCTCGGCACCTTCGCCCGGCTCATGCGCCGCGACGGCAAGCCCCGCTACCTCGGGTTCCTGCCGCGCGTCTGGGAGCTGCTCGAGCGCGATCTGGCGCATCCCGTCGCCCGCGACGTCGCGCGCCGCGTCCGCGCCGACCTGGCCCCGCCCGATCCCGACATCATCGCCCGCCTCGCCGCATGCCCCGCCATCCCGGCGCAGTGATGATCTTCGCAGCGGGGTTCGGGACGCGGATGCGTTCGCTGACCCGCGACCGGCCGAAGGCGCTCGTCGAGGTGGCGGGCCGACCGCTCATCGATCATGCGCTCGACCTCGCCCGCGACGCCGGGATCGGCCGCGTCGTCGTCAACGCCCACTACCTCGCCGAGCAGATCGAGGCGCACCTGGCG
>CAYMRW010000437.1:0-2489 GCA_964392825.1 uncultured Rhodobacterales bacterium | reverse complement strand
GCGAGATCATCCTGCAGGTGGTCGAGAAGTTCGTCCTGCAGCTCGAGGCGCAGCTCATGGACCGCAACGTCGCGATTGAGCTGACGCCTGCCGCGGCGGACTGGCTGGCCGAGAAGGGCTACGACGACAAGATGGGCGCACGTCCGCTCGCCCGGGTCATCCAGGAAAACATCAAGAAGCCGCTGGCCGAGGAGCTGCTGTTCGGCAAGCTCGCCAAGGGTGGCGTGGTTCGCGTTTCGGTGAAGGACGACGCCCTGCAGCTCGACATCGAACCGCCGCAGGCGCCGCGGCTGTCGTCGCGGAAACCGCCGTTGCTGACGGCCGACTGACCGGCCGGCGTGCGCGCGGGGCCCGCCCTGTGCGGGCCCTTTGCGTTTCAGGGCCAGACCGGCGCCGGACCGGTTCGTAAGAGACATTGTTCGTGAAGACGCTGTCGGGAACCAGCGCGATCAGCCGACCATCCGGATCGTCGACCCGGGCGATCTCGTCGACGAACCATGGGTTCCAGCCGGCTCGATCGGCGTCGAGGTACCTCGCGAGCAGCCGCCGGAAGCGCGCCGCGTCCATCGGGGCCACCTCCGCACGGCCGCGCAGACCGAGATGCGCTAGGATGCCGGCGGCGTTGTCGTAGTGCACGATCTCGACCGCGCAGCGCGGATCAGCTGCGAGGCGGCGGACCGAACTGCCTCCGGCATGCCCGGGCATCCAGAGCGTGCCCGCCTCCCACAGAAACCATACCGGCGCGTTCCGCGGCCCCTCGCGATCGAGCGTGGCGAGGTTGGCCATGAGCGGCATCGACAGGACCAGCGCGGGGTCGAAGGGGCGGCCCACCCGCCTCAACGTTCCGTCAGCTTCAGCTCGATCCGGCGGTTCCTGGCGCGCGCCTCCTCGGTCGACCGGTCATCGATCGGTCGGTATTCGCCGAACCCCGCGGGCACCAGATGGTCGGGCGGAAAGCCCAGGTCCGTGGTCATGTAGCGGACGACCGACAGCGCCCGGGCCTGGCTGAGTTCCCAATTGTCGCGGTAACGTCCGCGCCCCGTGAGCGGCTGGTCGTCGGTATGACCATCCACGCGGACCACCCAGTCGAGCCCCTCGGGGATCTCGTCCGCCACCTCCCGCAGAAGGCGCGTGATCCGTTCGATCTGCTCGCGCCCGCCCGCCGACAGGGTGGCGGAGCCCGGCGCGAACAGCACCTCGGACGGTAGGACGAAGCGGTCGCCGCGGCTCTGGATCCCCTCGCGGCCGCCGACGATGTCCAGCAACCCCGCCATGAAGGTCGACTGGTAGCGTTCGAGCTCGCTCGCCCGCTCCTCGAGCCGCGCGCGCTCGGCGGCCTCGAGGTCGGCGCGGCGTCTCTGCTCGGCCGCGGCGCGGGCCAGGGCCACGTTGAGCTGCTCGCCCAGCTCCTCGATCTCGAGTTCCGCCGCCTGTTCCTGAGCCTCGGCGTCCTGAAGAAGGGCCTGCATGACCCCGAGCTCCTGCCGGAGTTGCGCCACCTGCTGGGTCAGCGCCTGCACCTCGCGCCGGCTCGCCGCGGATGCCGCCTCGGTCGCCGCCAGCTCGCGGTTCGCCGCCGCAAGGAGCGCCTGCCGCTCCTCGGCCGCCGTCATCTGCTCGGCGGCGCTGCGTTCTGCGGCGAGCTTCGCCGCGAGGGCCCCGCGCAGTTCCGCCTCGAGGTCCGGCACCTCGTCTGCGGCCGTGCGGAGGGCCTCGGCCTCCCGCCGCAGTCGGGCGAACTCGGCCGCGAGCCGTTCGCGTTCGTCCGTCGCTCCGGCCGCGGCCCGCAACGCCTCCACCTCCGCGCTTGCGGCGACGAGCTCGGCGCGGAGGTCCTCGACGCCGGTCGAGAGCGCGTCCCGCGAAAGCTCGGCGTCGGCCAGCCGCGCGCGGAGGTCGGACATTGCGGCCTCGGACGCATCACGCGAGGCGAGGGCCCCGGCGAGGGCCGCTTCGGTCTCGGTCAGCCGTTCCTCTGCAGCGTCGATCCCGGCCTCGGCCGTCTCTGCGCGCGCGCGCGCCGCCTCGGCCTCGGACGACAGCGCGGCGAGCCGCCCCCGCTCCTCCGCCAGCCGATCACGGACCGAGGCGGTTTCGGCGCGCGCAGCCTCCGCCGTGCTTTCCGCCGCCGTCAGATCGGCGAGCGCCCGGACGAGCCGCGCGTCGAGATCGCCCGAGGCGGCCTCGGCCGCGGCGAGGAGGGTGAGCGTCTCCTCGGCCTCGCGACGGCGTTCCTCGAGCGCCAGCGCCATTGCGTTCAGCTCGGCCTCGGATGCCTGCAGCCGCGCGCGCAGGCGCTCGGCCGCCGCCGCATCGGCGAGCCGCGCGGCCTCCTCCTCGCTCAGCGCCATCTCGGTCTCGGCAAGCCGCGAGCGCAGACGCTCGGCCGTCGCTGCGGCCGCGAGGCGCGACGCCTCCTCTTCCGAAAGCGCCTCCTCGACCTCGGAGAGACGCAGGCGCAGCGCCTCCGCCGCGGCGGCCTCCGCGAG